>JBHBDS010000205.1:0-3598 GCA_041784625.1 Filifactoraceae bacterium | reverse complement strand
CGATGTAGTAAATTCTGCATTTCATCAAGCTGTCCCCTCGTAAAAGTGGCCTGTTTTTTGGGTTAAGGAATAGGACAACCGAGGGGCCGAGGCTCAAAAAAGCCCGGAATATCAAGGAAAATCATCGCTCAGACGATTGAAGTACGGTCTCAAAGCGGCAAGACGTGCGCCACAATTCTCCAAACGATAATATTTCGAAAAGAACGAATATGTATTTCAAATCCCAAGGTTTTCTGCCTTGGGATTTTTTGTATGAAAAAATAGAATGGCTTCACAAGAAAAACTCATAAAGTCCAGCGGATGTATTTCCGCATAAAAAAGCACTGCTACAATCTTGCAACAGTGCATGAACACTCCATCTTTATATTTCCGAGTTCTATTTCTAAAATTCCATATGCGCAAATCCTTTTCCTTTCACTTCAACCATATCGGAGATCGAGATAAATGCTTTTGGATCATATTCTTCGACGACTTGCTTGATGCGCACGACTTGGCGGTTGCTCGCCACACAGTAGATTACTTCTTTGGACTCGCCTGTGTATGCGCCACGTCCTTGGAGCAGCGTCACGCCACGATGCGGATCGATCATAATTTGCTGTGCAATCTCTGCGCTTCTGCTAGAGATAATAATAATTTGCTTTTTGATGTCAAAGCCAGAAATCACTTTGTCCACAAATTGATATGCGACGTACATAGCCACCAGCGTATACATTCCTCGCTCGATTCCAAACAGTGCCGATGCGACGCTCACAATCACAAAGTTCATGCCCATCAGTGCCAATCCGATGTTGAGATTCCACTCTTTGCGTGCAATCATCGCCAAAATATCTAGTCCGCCCTGACTCGTCGCATTTCGGAACAAAACTCCCATGCCGATTCCATTGAGCACGCCCCCAAAAATCGCTGAGAGCAAAATGTCGTCCACCATGAAAGAAAAATCCAGCGCTTTGAGCAAAATCAAGTACAGCGATAATAAATTAGCGGATAATAAAGTAAATAACATAAATGGTCTCGATAATTTTCTAAAACCAACGATGAAAAGCGGAATATTGATTAAGAAAATAAAAATACCGCTCGAATACCCTGTCAAATACTGAATCATTATGGAAATACCGCCCACTCCCCCACTGAGCAAGCGATGTGGCACAAAGAAGTATGTAATCGCCACTGCGCAAAACAATTCCCCAAAGATTACCGCCATCAATTTTTTTGCCTTATCATTCATAAAGTCCTTCTTCTCAAACTCCTAGTCTTTCATCCACCATCACAATCCCTCTTCTATTATCCAAAAAATTTCTGACTTTGGCAATCAGTTTTGCAATTTTTTGAGAATGATAGCTGAAAATTCTATAAAAAAGGTTTTTGCAGGGTTCTTATTTGCTTGCTCAATCTATTTCAGCAAGCGGAGGAAAAATGCAAAGTTTTCTTGTGTATTCTTTGGCAACTTTTTGCTCTCTAGTTTGAATTTTTTTTGTTTCTACGCTAAAATATTGTAAGATGTTCAGCGTTTTTTTCGTCTATATAAATAAGAAGTCACGGGAGGAGGAGTTATGCAAGATTTGCAAATTATTTCGCTCTATTTTGAGCGAGATGAGCAAGCGATCGTCGAGACCAATCGAAAATATGGCAGCTATTGCTTTGCCATTGCGAATAATATTTTGCAAAACCAAGAGGATTCCGAGGAATGTGTCAACGATACTTGGCTTAGAACTTGGAACTCGATTCCACCTGCTCGACCAAATCACCTCAAATTATTTCTCGCAAAAATTACCCGAAACCTCAGTTTCGACAAATACAAGGCCAAGCACTCACAAAAACGTGGTGACGGCGAACTCCCTCTCGTGCTGGATGAACTTGAGTTTTGTGTCGCCGACTCGAGTGACGTTGAAGGTGAACTGATTGCTAAAGAGATGGAGCAAAAAGTTTTGTCTTTTGTCCAAAATCTTGCTGAGCAGGAGCGAAATATTTTTTTGCGCCGGTATTTTTATGTCGAAAGCATCGGCGAAATTGCGAAACGTTATAACCTAAAAGAAAACAATGTGTCGGTGATTCTCTCTCGCACAAGACAAAAATTGCAACAAGAATTACGAAAGGAGCAGCTGCTATGAAGAAAGAAGAATTGTTTGAAATTCTCGGCAAGGTTGATGACGAATTGCTGGAGCAATCCGAACAAATTCGCAAAAAACAAATTCCGTGGCAAAAAATCTCGGCAATCGCTGCTTGCTTTTTGCTCCTATTTGTTGTGCAAAACAATATGAATCCGAAAAAAGATTTTGATGCGACCATGACGAGTGAATACTCTGCTCCAATGGAAAATGAACCGCTCGATATGGCGGAAGAGGAAATCCTTCCTGTACAGGACAATGCAGCTGGCGAGCAAAAAGCCCGTGCGTTCTCTGACAGTTCCTCTGCGCTACTCGACCCAAATCTAATTTGGAGAAGTACGATGACCGATGCTTCTGCTGGGATGATGCACCCACACTTGACGCAAAACGATCTCGCCACGCCATGGAAAGTATCCGACAAGCTGATGCGACTTCCCGTTTACAAAAATCCGACTATCTTGTTCGATGGCAGTCCCAACAAAAACAAGGAGGAACTTGTTAGAGCCTTAAATCATCTTGGCGATCTGCTGGACATCGGAACTCTGCAATACAAAGAACTTTATTCGTACCAAAAGCTCGATATGTTTCACGCAACAGCAAAAAATATCGAGATTGCAATCTTGCAAAAAGATGTATACGATGTTGTATTTACCGACTCCATTTCGTTGCCAAGCGAAATCACCTTGTCAAGCAATCAAGCAGATGAGAGAATAATAAAAGCCACAAAATATTTGATGAGCAAATACTCTTCTCTTGCGAACTTCGAAAATCCAAAAACCGTGATTGAAATGGCGTATGATGTGAGTAACCAAGCGAGTAAAAACTATTTCATCTACGACAATAGCGGCTCTTTGCCAGAGCAACTACTAAACTACCATCTCAACCGAATTACTTTTGTTGGCGATGCAGAAAATCCAAACGGATTGAAAATGATTCATCGCAGCAACTATCTTGCTAACTTAGAATACATCGGTGATTTTGACATCATCACGCTGGACGAAGCAAAACAAAAATTCCGAGATGGACAATATGTCTCCTCCGTTCCAGAAAGTTTTCAGCATGGAGAAATCGCAGCGGTCGAGATTGCGTATATTGCATCCCCATTTGTTCAATACCAGATTCCATACTATCTGTTCTATGTTCAGCTACTCGATGAAAACGGCAATGCGATAAAAGAACATCCGAATCGAAACACTTATGGCTACTATTATATACCCGCAGTGACCGAAGAATTTTGGGCACATATCTAGGATGAACTGCCCGTAATTCGAATCAAAATCAAATCTTGATTATCCAATTTTTCAAATAGCTTTTTCAAATTACTTTTCTAAATAATCTTTTCGAGGTAGAGCAATTCTACCTCGTTTTTTGAATCCCGACGTAATTTTCATATATTAATGGAACGGTTTTCTTCTATTGCTCCCAAAAAATATTTCCGGACTTTCTTGTTTTAATAATTTATTTGCTTTGAATATTAATTTGTTTCGAAAAAT
>JBHBDS010000204.1:0-4858 GCA_041784625.1 Filifactoraceae bacterium | reverse complement strand
AGATTTCCTTCGGCGATGGTGTCGCCATTTTTTGCTTGGGCGAGGATTTGTTCCACCTCCTTGAAGTGATTTTGCGTTGTCAATTTTGTCATTTAGATTTCTCCTTTTTTGATTTTATTTTTGTGGTTTACCTCACACCGTATCCATAATATATCAGAAGTAATACATTTATTCAAGAAAAATATTTAAGAAAAACAAGAAATATTTTTGAAAAAATTTCCCCACTAATTTTCTTTTTGGAATATAGCATAGTGTAAAACGAAAAAGGAGGTCAGAGCGATGGAAGAGATGATGAGTATCGTTGCGAATTTTGGATTTCCGATGGCGTTGTCGGTATATCTACTGACGAGGTTGGAGGGGAAAATCGACAATCTATCGGGTGCGATCGGCAAGCTGAGTGCATCGGTAGACCAGATTTCGAAATGGGAACACAATGGTGCAAAATAGATCGTTGCGGTGATAAAAAATTCAAATATCGCGATGAAGAATTTTGATCCTAGTGATGTGAACACTAATTGCACCAACGCAATTTGCTGTAAAAATTACTGGCAAATGAATAGGAGAAGGCTCAATCGCTAAAGAAAAGGACAAAGAGATCAAGCGAGCATTACATGAAGAAAATCAGAAAATCGGAAAAATGAAAGGAGTAATATGAGCTCACAATACAAAATGTTTCTAAAGATGTTGGATTTTACGCAATCGGGCAAGTCGGCTGAGGTGGCGCAGCACACGGAGCTGGTGAACAAGAGGATGATTTCGGCATTCAACCATTCTTCTCGGGGCAATCAAGCGATTCGTTATCTCGTAATCCACGACACGGGCAATACGAACGCTGGTGCCAATGCGATCAAACACGCCAAGTACTTTGGCAATGGCAATCGGAATGCGTCGGCGCATTATTTTGTGGACGACAAAGGGATTGTGCAGGTGGTCGAAGAGGATCGTGCGAGTTGGCACTGTGGCGATGGCAAGGGCAAAAATGGGATTACCAATCAAAACTCGATCGGCATCGAAATTTGTGTGAACAGCGATGGGGACTACGACCTAGCGTATGTCAATGCAGCGGTTTTGACGGCGAAACTGATGAAAAAACACCGCATTCCGCTCGAGCGTGTGGTGCGTCATTTTGATGCGTCGGGCAAAACCTGTCCACGATCGATGAGTAAGAATGACTGGGAAGAATGGCACGAGTTCAAGGCTCTGGTCGGTCTGTATGCGTAGAATTTTGATAGGATTTTTTTCAAAAAAGGAGGAGCATTATGGCAAATTCAGTACTAAAAAACACCACGCTCAAGATGGTGTACGACTTTGGGATGGTCGGGGAGAAAAAAGTGGTGAAAACCAAAAGTATCTCTGGCATCAAAACAACTGCAACGGATGAGCAGCTTCTTAATGTAGCAAATGCAATCTTTGCGGTTCAAACCAACTCTGGAACAATCAGCCGTATCAATACGATGACGCTGAGCGAGTAGTTGGCAGGTAATTTTTTGGACAAGAAGCAGGGGGGGAACACCTCCCTCGCTTAAAAAATGAAAGGAGTAAATATGAACAATGAAAAAATGCTAATCCTTGTGTTTCGCAAGGAGAATGGATCCAGTTTCCGATTTGGGGTAGCTTTTCCCGATGATAGTGCACAGGCGAGCGATGTAAAAGCGCTTGGCAATGCGCTGATCACCAATGACATCTTGGAGTTTAAGGACAATTCCAAATTGGCGGCATTGGAAAAAGCATTTTACCAAGTGGTTCAGCAAAATGCGATTGCGCTGGACTAATCGGTAAGAGCAGATTTTTGGAGATTTTTCGGCGGCGGATTCTTCGGGTGAAGGAAGAGCTAATCAGAAAAATTCTCGCAGTCAAAAGGAGCAGAATTCTCGAAAGGGGAATCTGCTCCTTTTCATATTTTTGGAAGGTTTTACTTATGAATCATCGTATGAAATTTTTATCTATATCCACCTGGAGGAGCGGCTGGTCTATCGCCTCCAAAACCGCCTGGGGGTTCTGCCAAGTTACCATTTCTTTGTCCTTTTCCGCCACTAGGCTCTTGTCCCGTTGGCGGTTGCCCCTTTCCCATATTGCCGCCTTGTCCTGGTCCGCCCATGCCACCTTGAGTTACGCCATTATTGTTGACATAAGTGACGGTGCTTGAAGTAGTGAATGTTACGATGTCTTTTCCGCCTGCTGTGATGGTGTAAGTTCCGCCAGCTTTGATGTTGGCGTTACTGAAGATCACATTTTGGAAAGTTTTGGTTGGCGTGATTGTTGCGATCACTTTTCCGCTGCTATCTTTGAGCGTTACGGTTGTATTCGCTGCCTGCGAAGAAGTAAATGTCATACTTACGACGCCTTGTGTTGAGCTGTTTGCTGGTGCTTGTGCCATTCCAGCGCTTCCTGCGACGTTGAGTGTTCCGCCTGTTACGACCATTCCTTGGTCTGCATCGATTGCGCCATTGCCGCCATTGGTTGGTCCGTTTACTGTTACAGTTCCGCCGCTCATGGTGATGCTGCCGTTTGCGTCGAGTCCGTCACCCTGTGCGTTGACATTGATGGTTCCGCCGAGGATGGAGACTGTGTTGCCAGAAGTTTTTCCCGATGCGTTGATTCCGTCATCGGATGCGACAAGATTTACTGTTCCGCCAGCAAGCACGATATCCATTGCTTCGATTCCTTCGACCGATTTCGTAATGTTTACAGTTCCTGCTGCGATAATTACTTGTTGTTCTCCTTTGACTGCATCGTCACCAGAGGATACAGTGATTGTTCCGCCACCCACGAGTACATATCCTTCGCCAGCATCGGTATCATTGGTTGATTTGATTCCATCGCCTGTTGATGTGATGTTAATTGTTCCGCCTGCGATTTGCACTGAGTCTTTTCCTACAAGGCCATCATCGACTGCGTTCACCACGATGTTGCCGCTGATGATGATTAGGTCGTCTTTACTTGTGATACCGTCGTTATTTTTTGCATTGACAACGAGTTTCCCTTCGCCATTGATGATGAGATCTTCTTTGGAAAAAATCGCTGCAGTAATTTCATCGCCTGCTGCATTGGTTGCTGTACCATATTTTGCATCCGTAATGGTATTTGTTGTCCCTTTTTCGAGTGAAATCATTACTTGGTCTGCTTGGTATACTTGAATTGGAGCAGTTTTTGTTGATGTGATTGTCACGCCGTTTAGTACGATTCTTACATCATCGGTTTTTGCTGCGTTAACGAGTACATAGCCATTTAGATTTCCTGAAAGAACGTATGTTCCCGCTTTGGAGATGGTGAGTACGCCGTTTGAAAAACTTGCTCCTGAGCCACTTACTGTTGCGGTGGATCCGTTTAGTTTTACGGTGGTGTAGGTTCCTGTTTTGTAGTCGGTGTATGCGTCATCCGCATCGTACTCAACTTTTTCAGTGAGCAAACTCGAAATGTTTGCACTCGATGCAGTCGTCGTTGTGTTTTTGGTTGCGACTTGCTCTGCGGTTGTGCTTACTGGTAGATCGCTTGATGCTACGTCGGTGGATTCGACCACTTCGACGCTGACCGATTCTTGTACCGCCTGGGTTGTAGCGGATGAACTCGAGCAGCCTGTGAGAATAAGTGCTGCAGAGAGTAGGATTGCGCCAGCTGCTTTTTTGCTGGATTTGAATAATTTTACATTATTGCGTTTCATGTTGCGGCCCTTTCTTGATATGAATACTTGATATTTTTTCGAAGCTCACGGATGTGAGTTTTTTTGTTTTGCTATGTTGTTATTGTACGGCTCGATGTTGAAGAGAAAAGGGATTTGATGTGAATCTTTTGTGAAGTTCTCTTTTCCTTGTTTCTTCGGATCGAATTTTTTGGGAGAGCGGATTGCTCTCTGCCGATGATGTTATTCTACGGCTTGTGTATGACGAGAAAAGGATTTTTGTGTGAAGCTTTTGTGAAGATTATTGTTCACAATCTGCGCTTATGATACAATCAAGAAAATTGATGGAGTAGAGAAAGCGAGGGGCTATGTACAATCTATTAATCGCAGACGATGAGGAAAAAATCCGTCTGCTGATCAAAAAATATGCAGAGTTTGAGGGGCATCGTGTCACCGAGGCAAAAAATGGAATGGAGGCAGTGGAGCTGTGCCAGAGCGAGGAGTTTGATCTCGTGGTGCTGGATATTATGATGCCGGAGTTGGATGGATTTTCGGCGGCGCGTGAGATTCGCAAATTTTCCAATGTTCCAATCTTGATGCTCTCCGCTCGTGGCGAAGAATATGATCGCATCCACGGCTTTGAGGTGGGCACGGACGATTATTTGGTGAAACCTTTTTCGCCAAAAGAACTGATGATGCGCATTGATGCGATTGTCAAGCGCTCCAATATTACGCTCAGCCAAGAAAAATTTGTGCATGAGGGTCTTGTGATCAACTTTGGGGCGATGACGGTGGATGTGGATGGCGTGAGGGAAAATTTTTCGCCCAAGGAATATGAACTTTTGACCTATTTAATAAAGAACAAAAATATTGCGATGAGCCGAGATAACCTGATTAGCAAGATCTGGGGATACGATTTTTATGGCGACGAGAGAACGCTCGACACCCACATCAAACTGATTCGCAAACGTCTCGGCAAGTACAGCGATATGGTTGTGACCGTGAGAGGAGTGGGGTATCGTTTTGAAACCAAATAGAAGCATCCGATCAAAACTTTTTCGGTATCTGATCGGATTTGTTGCCGTGATTATCACGACGCTTTTTCTCGTGCAGACGGTTTTTCTCGAGGATTTTTACAAGATCATCAAAAAAGGCGAGATCAAAAATATGGCAGTGAGCATCCTCGAAAATGTGGATGAGGACGGCATCGAGGATTACATCGACGACAATATCTACCGT
>JBHBDS010000203.1:0-7072 GCA_041784625.1 Filifactoraceae bacterium | reverse complement strand
CGGAAGAAGCGCTTCGCATGGTCGGCGGAGAGCTTGTCACGGCCAATCTCAAAGATGGCATCGATGAAAAAGTGGTGGAGCGAGGCAGCACCCTTTCGGCGGGGCAAAGACAGCTGATTTCCTTTGCGAGAGCGCTGGCGCATGACCCGAGGATTTTGATTCTCGACGAGGCGACCAGCTCCATTGACTCCGAGACGGAGCAAGTGGTGCAAAATGCGATGAAAGTGCTCATGCAAGGACGTACGACGCTGGTGATTGCCCATAGGCTATCGACCATCCGAAATGCCGACAAAATTATTTTGCTCGACAAGGGAAAAATTCTCGAAGAAGGCAATCATGATCAGCTGATCGAAAAGCAAGGAAAATATTATGAAATGTACCAAGCGCAATCTTCGGGCAATCATTCGAAGCAATAGGTCGCACAAAAATTTCATTTTGTTAAGCAGTTTTAATATCAGCGTAACACAACTGTAATATTGTGAGCTTATAATGTATATTATTATTGGGTGAATAGGATATTATTGGAAAGGAGGTACGACGGTGAAAAGGCTTAGCATTGCATTTATCCTGATGTTTGCAATTGTTTTATCCGCTACAGTCGTTGGTTTTGCGAATCCAAAGGAAGAAGTCAAACCAATTTCTGTGGAGCGTGTCATAGAGATTTCGGAAGAGATCAATGTGGAAAAAGGAATTATTAATAAACCAAAGGATTTTATCCTTAGCACAGTGAACGATGCTTTTGTTGTTTCGGGAACAGGAAAAGAAAATGACAAAGTGACAATTACTTTGTACAAAAGAGTTGGCGATGAGTATGTCCTCATGGGCGAGAGCGTAGAGCTTAAAATCGGTCCGCTGGGAGTATTTACCAAAGAGCTGTCGCTAAAGGAGAATGATCCAAAATCACCAAAAGAGTCAGTGATATCCAAGGATACGCTGCTCGTACTGCAGATGAAGAGAGGGGATGTGGTTGCGTGGGACTACCGCTTGATCAAATTCTCGGATGACAAAGAGGTGAAAAAATCGCTCGATGCCATCAAATTGTCTCCACTTACACCTGCAACAGCTACTCGATAGCAAGGAGTGATTATGAATAAAGGATTGGTACAGAATATCACCATATTTTTGTTGATCATCATGTCCCTGATCCTACTATCCATTCGATTTGAGCTGTTCATTACAACGGGTGTCTCCACTGGGAGCATCGCAGACACCAAGGTGTCGCTTCCTTATTCGGTAAGGCCAAACTCCATCGTGTTGCGATTGGGTGCAGAAAATGCAACCAAGCTGATCGACACCAATGGCGTATACTACCTAGAAGTTGCAAAGGTGCTAGAGAGCTCACTCAAGAGCAGAACAGCGCTGGAAGAAATTTCTCAGCAGGATTATCGAAAGAAAAAGGAAGAAAAAAGTATACAGCTTAATTTTGAACCAGCAATCAGCCAAAGACTCCTATACGGGAGTCTTTTTTTGGAAGATGGATACTTTGGGGATTTTGGCAAGATCAGCCAAATTTTGGTGCCACAAAATTACGACACGTCGATCTACTTTGAAACCGATGACGAAAAATACATCGAAGTCAAAAACCCAACGATCAACAATGTGTCAGGCTTTGAAAATTTTGGGAATCTCGGCCAGCGAAAATACTATTCGATCAGCGAGCGCTTCCCAGAGATAACCGACAATGATGTGCTCATTTCGGACGAGGCGAGACTCTCTTCTTTTGTGACCGAATCGATGTTCAATGAAGAAAATATCGATGCGGCACTTCGCTCTGTCCTTGGTTCAAAATATGACTTTGCCAACAAAATTTCGGAAATCGACGGTTCGACCATCGTCACCTACGACTACGGTCGAGAGATCATCAAGATTTCGCCACAAGGAAAAGTTTTCTACTACAACAAAGAAGCAGAACTCAATGCCAAAAGGACGACAGCGACCGAAGCCGTTGCAATAGCAATGAATTTTGTCAACGCAATCAGTCCATCGCAAGCCAGCTATGTCATTGAACAGATTGAGGATTACAAAGAAGGCAATCGCACAGGCTATGTGCTCAAAATTGCAAGGCGTGTGGATGGAATCCGACTTTCGCTCAAAAACGATGAACCAGCGATCACAGTTGTGGTCAGCAACGGCAGAGTATATTCGCTCGAGGGGATTTTCCGCACGCAAAAGGTCGAAGTGGACAACAATCTTGCTTTTGGCGAGAATGCCGTACTGCTCATGCTGGAGCAAAACTACGACTATATCAAAGGAAAAGAACCTTTTGAGACAACCAGCGAGCTATTTGACAAAATTCGATCGGTAGAATACGCTTATGTTTATTCGAGCGATTACAATATGATTGCATGCTACCGAATGCAAATCGGAAATAGCACTTTCTTCTTCAAAATCGAAAATGCGGAGGTGATGCGATAATGGACTGGCGCAAAGCAAAAAATTATATCATCGCTCTGCTTTTGGTGCTCAATCTGATTTTGCTCTTCAGCATTTTCGGACACAATAACAATGCCTCGATCGATAATCCGTATTTTTCACAAAGTACCTTGGAGGACTTGGAACAATTGTTAGCGCTGCATCAAGTAGAGGTTGCGGTAGATATTCCGCGTACACTATATAACCTCGGTACGATGAATGTCGAATATCAAAATATGGATCAGGAGAATTTTCCAAAGCTCTACGCAAATTTTGATGAGATTCTCACCTTGGAGAACACAAAAAAAATCCAAGTGTTTATCCCAAAAACGGATTTACCGCCTGCCTTGGATATCAATCTCAACACCGAGGATGGTCAAAAGCGATTTGCACAAAATTTTTTGACGGAATATTTTCCAGGTTACGGGTTTTATCTCAAACAAATCAAGGATTGCTGCTTGGAGTATAATCCTGTGCTGAACACGATAATCTATGAGGAGAGCTATGTCCGATTCGAGTTTGGGAGCGAAACGATAACCGTGACAGCGATTATGATTGACGCAAGAGAAGAAGCATCTCAGAAAAAAACTGCGATCACTTCGGTTGAAGCGATTCTCAACATTTTGCCAGAGCTTTCGGCAGGGGATGTGATTGTAGGGATCGATTTTATCTACTACTTCGACCTCAAGGATGAGGAATTGTACAAGGTGAAAAATGCTCGTGCGTTTCCGCATTGGCGAATTATTACGCAGGATGGAAAAGTGATTTACACCCCAGCATTTCGAAATTAGGAGGAATATGTTAGCAAAAAAAGCATTGGTGATCCAAGATATTTCTGCCATCGGGAGAGTGTCGATGATGGTTGCGCTACCGATACTCGTAAGCGCAGGCGTGCAGACTTCGTGCATTCCGACGGCGCTTCTATCAACACATTCGGGTGAGTTCCGAGATTTTTCCTTTTTGGATCTCAGCGAAAAAATGAAAAAAATCATTGCGCATTGGAAAACGCTGGACTTGCGATTTGACGCAATCCAAACGGGATACCTCGGCTCGCATCGGCAGATTGAAGCAGTGGGGCAAGCAATAGCTCTTGGAGGAGATAATGCGCAGATCATCGTCGATCCCGTGATGGCAGATCATGGCAAACTATACTCGGGAATATCTGATGAGATGGTTGGCGCCATGAGAAATCTGTGCAAAAAAGCCAATGTGCTCTTGCCGAATTTGACCGAAGCGCAGTTTTTGCTCGGCGAAGAATTTCAAAATCGATACGATGATAGAGAATATGTGGAGAATCTGATCCATCGTCTCAGCGAAGAATTTGCAGCAGAAAAAATCGTGCTCACGGGAGTTAGCAGTAGGGCGGAACTCTATGGCGCAGCATGCTATGATCGCTTGGGCGGGCAGATTGAGTATTTTGAGAAAACAAAGATTGACGACCATTTTTTTGGGACAGGGGATATTTTTGCCAGCGTGGTTACTGCAGCACTTATTCGTGACAAAAATCTGTACGAAAGCACGGAGCTTGCCGTGGCATTCACCCACCGTGCAATCAAAAAAGCAAAAGAAGAAAATCTCGAGAGACGCTTTGGTGTGAGTTTTGAGCAGCATATTCCATGGTTGCTAAAGGAGCTGGGGCTATAAAGAAAAACTGCTAAAAGCAGTTTACAAAATGATCTATTATGATATAATGTAAATAGATAGCTGACCGTTAAAGACGGTTTGCCAAATTTATTGAGTTTTTATGAAAACCACCGTAAATTCCGCAAATACAGTGGTTTTCGTTTTCCTATTTTTTCGACTTTTTACGGTCTTTTAATAGGGCTATGATACTTACTGCAAGTGCAGCAGTCATCAGTACAATAACAATTGCTTGGAATACCAAGCTGATTGCTTCGTAATTTGACATAAGCATCACCCCCAATCTGTATAGATTAGGGCAAACCATCTGTATCAGCTATCTAGAGAGATTATACCATATTTATTTAATTGATGACATTAAAAAACAAAATATTTTTACTGCCATCGGGTAGTCGGCGTATGCCTTTGTGCTTCATTAGGTCTGAGAAGAAGTGCGGAGGCAATTTTTGTATAAAAAAGGAGAAAAAGATGAAAAAATTTGTGATTGAGAAAGATTTTTGGGAACTATTTCCACAGGCAAAAATCGGAATCGTTGTAGTCAAGGGGCTTAACAATCAAATTGAAGACCCGAGCAAGTACAAAGAACTTCTTCTTGAGGGAGAAAAGCAGGCGATGACTCATTTGCCATCTGGAGATTTCAGCAGCAATGCGGTGATCAAAGTATGGCGAGAGGCATTCCAGAAATTCAAAACAAAAAAGGGTGCAAGATCTTCCATCGAGGCGTTGATGAAACGAGTGGAGAAAGGCGATCATATCGGCACCATCAATCCGCTGGTTGATATTTACAATTCCATTTCGCTAAAATATGCAATGCCATGTGGTGGAGAGGATATTGACACCTTTGAGGGCGATGTGCGACTGACCAAAGCGGATGGGAGCGAGCCGTTCATCACGCTTGGCTCAGAGGAAAGTGCGCCTCCATACGAGGGAGAAATTGTGTACAAAGATGATGCGGGTGCAATCTGTCGCTGCTGGAATTGGCGTGAGTCTGTGCGTACTATGTTGACCGAAAAAACGACCAATGCGTTCTTGTGCATCGAGCTCGTTGACGAAAGCAGAGAAGAGGAGTTTAGAAGTGCATTGGAGGAGCTTGCAACGCTTGTAGAAAAAAATCTTGGTGGCGGCTTCGAGATTTTTGTGCTAGATCAGGCAAATTCAGAAATTGTGATTTCGTAAGAAAAAGAGTGCCTTGATCATGTTGCCAAAGCATCTCGTGTTTTTATGATCACCATCGAGCATATCACGGGCAAAATCAAGGATGAAAAGTAGAAAAAACTTGCAATATCTTTGTTGTGGCTGTATAATAAAGTATCAGTGAATTCTTAGGAGGATGTTTCAATGAAAAAACATATAAAAACTCTTACAACAAACAATCTAAAAAAAGATGCAGAGAAAAAAGGTTGCGGCGAATGTCAGACATCCTGTCAGTCAGCGTGCAAAACTTCTTGTACAGTAGCCAACCAAGAGTGTGAAAGAAGAAAATAATTCTGCATGCATAGCTGGGGCTGCTGCCTCAGCTTTTTTGTTGGCAAAAAAACATAGTGATTTAGTAGGAAATGGTGAAGAGAGAGAGAGAGAATTATGGTATACGAAAATATTTTGGATCTAGTAGGAAAAACGCCAGCGGTAAAACTAAATAAATTGGTTACAGAAGATATGGCAGAGATTTATGTCAAGCTTGAATATTTTAATCCATCGGGCTCGGTGAAGGATCGTGCGGCTCTGGGGATGATTCGAGATTTGGTGCTTGCAGGAAAACTTAAGCAGGGTGACACGATTGTCGAACCAACCAGCGGTAACACAGGGATTGGTATTGCGATGATCGGCGCAGCAAAAGGATACAAGGTCGTTCTCACAATGCCAGACACATTGTCGATCGAGCGCAAAAGAATGCTAGCGGCGTATGGCGCGGAGCTGATTTTGACTGATGGCGCAAAAGGGATGAAAGGTGCGATTGAAAAAGCGCAAGAACTTGTGGACACCAAAGGATATATCATGCTGAGTCAGTTTGATAATCCGTCGAACCCACAGTATCACAAACATACGACAGCGATGGAAATTCTGGAAGATTTTTCGAATCTCGACGCTTTTGTTGCAGGGATTGGAACCGGTGGAACAATCTCTGGTGTTGGCGCAGGGCTCAAAAATGCGTATGAGAATATCCAAATCATCGGGGTCGAGCCATCCGCATCCCCAGTGATCAGCGGTGGCGCAGCAGGACCACACAAAATTCAAGGGATCGGCGCAGGTTTTGTGCCAAAGAATTATGATGCGACGGTGGTGGACGAGGTGCTTCAGGTGGACAATGATACAGCGATGGAGATCACAAGACAGCTTGCGCAAAAAGAAGGAATTTTTGTCGGAATCTCCTCGGGAGCAGCGGTCTATGCAGCGCTCGAAGTCGCCAAAAAACTTGGTAAAGGCAAAAGAGTCCTCGCAATTGCACCGGATGGCGGATCAAGATACCTTTCCATCGAGGGGTTGTTCTAATGAAAAATCTACGAGAGCTACTGGAGTTTTATCTCGAAAATGACCCAGCAGCAAAAAGCAAACTCTCGGTGCTCATCAACTATTCGGGAGTTCATGCGATTTTTTATCACCGCATCGCCCATTTTTTGTACAGGAGAAAACTCTATTTTCTCGCTCGATTTGTTTCGCAGACGAGTCGTTTTCTTACGGGAATTGAAATTCACCCTGGAGCAAAAATCGGCAAATGTCTTTTTATCGACCATGGGATGGGCGTAGTGATCGGCGAAACCGCAGAAGTCGGCGATTATTGCATCATTTTTCATCAGGTGACGCTCGGCGGTACAGGCAAGCAAAAA
The DNA here is from genome assembly GCA_041784625.1 of Filifactoraceae bacterium. Taxonomy (GTDB): domain Bacteria; phylum Bacillota; class Clostridia; order Peptostreptococcales; family Filifactoraceae; genus JAUNKE01. The sequence goes on along the minus strand of JBHBDS010000203.1, from coordinate 194 downwards.
GGCAAGCGACATCCGACTGTTGGCAATCGGGTGATGATCTCAACGGGAGCAAAAGTCTTGGGACCGATTCACTTGGGGGATGATTCCAAAGTCGGCGCCAATGCGGTCGTGCTCAAAGATGTGCCAGCAGGAGCGACGGCGGTGGGGATTCCTGCACGCAATATATTGACAAAAGAAGAGCTAGGCGAATGGGT
>JBHBDS010000202.1:0-5664 GCA_041784625.1 Filifactoraceae bacterium | reverse complement strand
TAGTAAGAAAGGAACGAGATGAAACTAATTTATGTATGGGATGCCCACTGTGGCTGGTGCTATGGTTTTGAACCAGAAATGCAAAAGTTTGTAAAGCTGTATCCAGAGCTTGAGCTGGAGATGATTTCGGGTGGTTTGTTTGTGGGAACAGATTCTGTTCCGATTGGAAAGCTCGGCTACATCAAAGGAGCGATTCAAAAAATCAAAAAGGTATACGATGTGATTTATTCCGAAAAATATTTTTCCATTGCGGACGAAGGGTCGCTTGTGCTCAATTCCATTCACCCAGCGATCGCTTTCAAGCTGCTAATGGAATCGATTCCAAATGATCGTCAGGTGGAGTTTGCATCGGATATTCAGAAGCAGTTTTTTGTAGATGGGAAGAGCTTGAGTGAGATAGAAACTTATCACGAGCTTTTTGAAAAGTATGATATTCCTGAGGAAAAATTAGCTCTTCTCCAAGAGAATTGGAACAATGAAAAAATTGCATACGAGGATTATCACCGTGCGATGGAACTGGGCGTAGAAGTTTTTCCGACGCTATATCTGGAAATCGATGGCAAGCGGTTTGATATGCAGCCAGTCGGAGCGACGGTGGAGCAGCTGAACTCGAATTATAAAAAAATACTTGACGAAAATTTGTTCTAAATGGAGGGAGAAAAATGGATAACGAAAGAAAAAAAGCGCTCAAGCAACAATATGCGGAGCGAAAGCCTGAGATGGGAATTATTAGCTACCGATGCGGGGAACAAATTTGGATCGAGCCGTCCAAAGACATTAAGGCGGATCGCAACAGCACGCTTTTTCAGCTCAAGCTCGGGAGCTGGCGAAACAAGGAAATGCAAAAAGCGTTCACAACGCACGGCGAAGAAAATTTTGTGTGGGAAGTGCTCAAGGAATTGGACTATGAAGATCCGAGCAAAGATTATTCGGAGGATTTGGAATTGCTTTTGTTGATGTGCAAAGACGAATATCCAAATGCACAGCGTATGCGCCCGGGGAAAAAGTAATGAGATCACCAAAAGTGGGATAGATTTTTGCCCCGAGGGTAGATATAATGAATCAATCCATTAGAAATGATTATAAAAAAATAGGAAGATCACTTGTAATATTAAAGTTAAGCCAATTTGGTGAGTGAATTGTGTTAAGGAGGAAAAAATGAAAAAATTGTACAAATCGAGAACGGATAAAAAATTAGGAGGAGTTTGTGGGGGTCTTGCGGAGTATTTTGAAATCGATTCGTCGCTGGTTCGCCTTGGGTGGGTGCTTTTGACGCTGGCTGGCGGTTCTGGAATTTTGGCGTATATTATTGCGGCGGTTGTGCTCAGCTACCCACCAGAGGATGCGCCACAGCCAACTTACACAAGACAGACTTCAGCACCAAATCCAGCACCAAATTCTGCGCCAACAACAGAAACCACTTCATCGGCAGAAAATGTAGCAGAAGAAGTGGAAGTGGTCGAGGCGACGATTGTCGAAGAATAAGAAAGCGTATTGTAGCTGGAAAAGGAAGTACTTTCCAGCAAAATTTTTTTATGAGACATTCTGAAAAAAATTTCAAAAAAATCCTCGTAATATATATATAGGGTATACTGTGTTGGGAAGCTGACGCAGATTTTAGGAGGAAATTTTTTTGGATAATATTTTTGAAGTATTGAAGGCAAACTATGAGTTTGTATTTATGGGAATTGGAGCATTTATTTTGCTCGGAGCAATTATGAATTGGAAGTGGCTGGTGAATCCGAATTCTTCGACAAGCAAAACTTCGCTGGAGGCCTTTGTGATTCGAAATTTTGGCGCAGCTGGATATCGAGTACTTATGGGACTTCTTGGATTATTGTTGCTCGGTTGTGGAGCGGTGTTTTTTGTACTTGGTAGATAAATCGTAAAATATGCGGTGAGCTAGTGGATGCTCATTGTTTTTGGAACAAGGATAAGAGAATAGTTGGTCAGCTTCCATTTTGAGAATGAAAAAAGAGTGTTGAGGAATTTTCCGTAACACTCTTTTTCTTTTGCGAAAAAATAAGATTTTATAGTATTTAGTTTCTATTTCGGTTCTTATCACACATGAGCTCTCCGTCGCTCTCAAGAAGAACAAACGGTTTGTAGAAGTCATCGAGAAAAATGCTTCTGCATCGCTGCAAGAGTGTTCTCGCTCACAGCGATTGCGATCGGGTTGTCCGTGAGAGGTCTTTGAGATTCTCCATCTTTATCTCACAATGAGCTCTCCATCACTTACATCGACGACAATTGGCTTATCGATATCGAGGTCGCCGAGGATGATTCTTTTTGCGATGAGCGTCTCAAGTTTGCTTTGGATATATCGTTTGAGTGGTCTTGCTCCATAGAGTGGATCGTATGCCGCATCAGCGATGAATCGTCGTGCTGGTCCAGTGACCTCGAGTTTTAGTTGCTGTTCATTGAGCCTTTCTGCCAATTTTTGCAAAATCAGGTCGATGATATCGAGCACATTCTCTTTGGTCAGTGGTTTGTAGAACACGATTTCGTCCAATCGATTGAGAAATTCTGGACGGAACGACACCTTGAGCAATCCATTGACCTGATCTACAGCTTCTTGTGTTAAGTTACCTTGCTCGTCAATTCCTGAAAGCAAAAATTCGGAGCCGAGGTTGGAGGTCATAATGATAATGGTGTTTTTGAAATCCACGGTGCGTCCTTGTGAGTCCGTGATGCGTCCATCATCAAGAACTTGGAGCAAAATGTTGAATACGTCGTGATGCGCTTTTTCAACTTCGTCAAACAAAATGACGGAGTATGGTTTGCGTCGCACGGCTTCGGTGAGTTGTCCGCCCTCGTCATAACCTACATAGCCTGGAGGCGCTCCGACCAATCGAGAGACAGAATGTTTTTCCATATACTCGGACATATCGATTCGGATAATGCTTTGCTCATCGTCAAACAAACTTTCTGCCAACGCCTTTGCAAGCTCGGTTTTTCCTACGCCTGTTGGGCCGAGGAAAAGGAATGAGCCGATTGGGCGATTTGGGTCAGAAATCCCCGCACGAGAGCGTAGAATCGCTTCGGATACTTTGGTCACGGCCTGATCTTGTCCAATCACTCGCTTGTGCAAAATGTTTTCAAGTCCAAGAATTTTTTCTTTTTCACCTTCAAGCAGCTTGGTCACAGGAATTCCTGTCCAGCGTGCGATAATTTTTGCAATTTCTTCATCGGTCACACGGTCACGGAGCAATGTGTGCTCGCCATTTTTTTCGTTCTCTTGTTCTGCTTTTTCAAGGTCTTGCAAAAGTTTTGGCAGCACGCCATATTTTAGCTCAGCCAATCGCTCGAGATTATATTCTCGCTCGGCACGCTCGATTTGGGCATTGACCTCGCCAAGTTCTTCTTTGAGCCTTTGGATCGCTCCGATGCTATCTTTTTCCATCTCCCATTTTGCTTTCATTGCAGAAAACTCATCACGTAGATCAGCCAATTCTTTTTGTGTGTGAGCAAGTCGCTCTTGGCTGAGTTTGTCGCTTTCTTTTTTGAGCGCTTCTTCTTCAATTTCAAGCTGCATAATTTTTCGCGAAATCTCGTCCAGCTCGGTCGGCATGGAGTCAATCTCTGTACGGATCATTGCACAGGCTTCGTCCACGAGGTCGATCGCTTTGTCTGGCAAAAATCGGTCGCTGATATAGCGATTTGAAAGCGTTGCTGCAGAGATGAGCGCGGAGTCTGCAATCGATACGCCGTGGAAAAGTTCGTAGCGTTCTTTGAGTCCACGCAAAATCGTGATCGTGTCCTCAACGCTTGGTTCGTCCGCAAGCACTGGTTGGAATCGTCGCTCTAGCGCAGCGTCTTTTTCGATATATTTACGATACTCATCGAGTGTGGTTGCGCCGATACAATGTAGCTCGCCACGTGCAAGCATCGGTTTGAGCAAGTTGCCCGCATCCATTGCACCCTCAGTTTTTCCAGCCCCAACAATGTTGTGAAGCTCGTCGATGAACAATATGATTCGCCCATCGGATTCTTTGACTTCGCTGAGCACCGCTTTGAGTCTTTCTTCAAACTCACCACGGAATTTTGCGCCCGCAATCAGTGAGCCCATATCGAGTGAAAAGATGGTTTTGTCTTTTAGTCCTTCTGGCACGTCGCCTTTGAGGATACGGATGGCAAGTCCTTCGACGATCGCTGTTTTTCCTACACCAGGCTCTCCGATGAGCACGGGATTGTTTTTGGTTTTACGGGACAAAATTCGGATGAGATTACGAATTTCGTTGTCACGCCCAATGACAGGGTCGAGTTTTTGGCTTCTTGCTCGCTCGACAAGGTCGTAGCCATATTTGCTGAGTGCTTCGTAGCTTTCTTCTGGATTGTCACTATCGACTCTCTTGTTGTTGCGCACGCCTTGAAGTGCACTGAGGAACTCTTGCTTGTCAACATTTAGCGCTTTGATCATCTCTTTGACCTTTGCACTCTTGTCCTCAAAGAATGCCAGCATAATATGCTCGACGGAAACGTATTCGTCTTTGAACTCTTTCGCTTTCGCTTTTGCTTCCGCTTCGATCAATAATCGCTCGATGGCCGGTGAATAATAAATTTGCTTGTCCATTCCAGAGCCTGTTACGGATGGAAGTTTGTTCACAAAACCGAGCACAATGCTTAGTGCATATTGCACATCAATACCCATTTTTTGGAATAGACGTGGAATCAGTCCGTCTTCTTGCATAAGCAGTGCAAGGAGCAAATGTTCTGGCTCGACTTGATTATTCGATCGCGCAATCGCCTCGCTACGAGCATCCGACAATGCGCCGATGGTTTTTTGTGTAAATTTTTGTGTGTTCATAGACACCTCCTTGATAAAAGTTCTTATAATAGAACAGTTGATATATTAAAGCTACTGGTTCGTAGCCAAAAGGTTTTGAAGCGCTGTTGTCGCTTCGATCGAAATTATTTTCAATAATTGAGTGATTTTGGTAGATTTTTGGATTTTATTAAATCACGATTTTGCCCTTAATCGTTGCAAGGTACTGCTTTTCCATCTGTTTCTGGGTCGCATTTGGATTGGCAAGATACCATTTGAGCAGCGTATCAAAGCAGTGAATATACGAGCTGATTGCCTCGCTGATAATTTGGTTGCTGCGTTCGTCCTTCGCATTTGGCATCGGAAAGCTGCGGCGGAATTTTCCACTTTCGACTTCATACTGAATCACGTCCGGTTCAAATAGCGGGTGAATATATTTTTGCTCGAGCTTAATAAACTCGTAGAAAAAATCGTCCAAGATCTCAAGCAGATCGGGACTTTGTGTGCGAAAAACAACTTTGAGCGTGCCGATTTGGCTGTGCTCGCTGTGTTTGTTCAGCTCGAGCGAATATTTTATCGTCGGGCGATATTTGTACTCGAGCGGACTCTTGAGTGACAATGTTTGACTTCCCTCCGACAGCAAAATAAAATCTGTGCTCTCAATCATTGCCGTAATAGTCTCAAAAATTTCCTTGATCTTCATCTCAGGGGTTTCGAACGAAACATAATCCGCCAAAATTTGGTTGATCAGATTGCTTCGATTCGTCCCCATTTTGTATGCGATTTTGTCTATTTCTTGCATGACGCTCCCAGAAAGCATCAGACTGTACATGTTTTTTTTCATAAACGCCTCCTAAATAAATTATACGACTATAAATATAAATTGTAAATATATTTAT
>JBHBDS010000201.1:0-3898 GCA_041784625.1 Filifactoraceae bacterium | reverse complement strand
TCATTGTCGGTTCGGATAAGAGTATTCGAAGAACATATAGCTTTCACTCGAGTAAGCAGCAGTCATCCACTACACCATATACCAAATATACTAAGAAAAGATAACCAAGCAAAAAGAGATATTTGCTCAAACAAGCGAGTAAACTCTTCAAATGCTTGGTTTTTTTCTTTTTGAACAAGCAATCTATTTCATACGAATAAATATTCCTGTTGAATAAATTGATTTCAAGGAAACAATATTTTGCAAACGAGCAATTCTCGGGCAAAATTGTTGGATTTGTTGATGGAGATAATTCTTATTATTGAAATTTTTCCAGGTGGCAAAAAGTTTGTAATTTCGACTTTTCAGCAAATTTTTTCCATTTTCTCCAATTGACTTTATCGTTCTTTTGGAGTATCATAGATAAGATAATTGGAAATAAAAAACTCTTTTAATTTGGTACTGAGAGACTAACAAGGAGGAACAATGAGACACTTAACGGAAATAAGTGATTTTAGCGTGGAGGAAATTTCTTCACTGATTAGCGTTGCTAGAGATATTATGGGCAATCGGAGCAAGTATTCAGATGCTTTGAGAGGTCATGTATTGGCAACGCTTTTTTATGAGCCAAGCACGAGAACTCGTCTGAGTTTTGAGGCGGCAATGATTCGTTTGGGCGGCGGCGTAATAGGGTTTACTGGAACAGAAAATACTTCGGTCGCAAAGGGCGAAACGCTCAGCGACACAATTCATATGGTCTCAAGCTATGCCGATGTGATTGCGATGCGACATCCGCAGGTCGGTGTGCCGATGGATGCGGCAAAGGTTTCGTCCGTGCCAGTGATCAATGCGGGCGACGGCGGCAATCAGCATCCGACGCAAACATTGACGGACTTGCTCACGATTTCATCCGAGATGGGACGACTGGACAATCTAAACATCGTGATGGTCGGCGATCTCAAGTACGGACGCACGGTGCACTCGCTTGCCAAGGCGATGATGCGCTACCCAAACAACCATTTTGTGTTTGTATCGCCAAAAGAACTTGCGATGCCAGAATATATCAAAGAAATGCTTACGGAACATGGTGTCGGCTACGAAGAGACGGAGCATTTTGAAGAGGGAATCGCCAAAGCGGATGTGCTCTATATGACGAGAATCCAGCGCGAGCGATTTGAGGATATGAGCGAATACGATCGCCTCAAGGATTCTTTTATCCTCGATGCAAAAATGCTTTCGCACGCAAAAGAAAATATGATCGTGCTCCATCCACTGCCTCGGGTCAACGAAATTGCGGTGGAAGTGGACGAGGACGCAAGGGCAAAATATTTTGCGCAGGCAGAATATGGAATGTTTATCCGAATGGCGCTGATTCTTCAACTGATTGATTGGAACAAATAGAAAACGGAGGAAAAATGATTCGCATCAATAATATTCATCTCATCGACAAATACATCGATACGGTGGACGATGTGCTGATTGTAGGAGACAAAATCGAGTGCATTGGCAGAGACAAAATCGAGCAAAAATTAATTGAGAATAATACAGATGAAATAAAAATAATTGATGGAAGCGGAAAATATCTTTCGCCGAGCTTTGTGGATTTGCATTTTCACCTGCGCAACCCAGGGCAGGAATACAAGCAGACTTTTGAAGAGGCATCGGCGGCATCGATTCGTGGCGGCTACACAAAAGTCGTTGCGATGGCAAACACGAAGCCGATTGCAGACAACACTGAAGTGCTTGATGCCGTGCAAGAGGGGATGAAAAATCTTCCTCTCGAGGTGATTCAGTGTGGTGCAGTGACCATGGGACTAAAAGGCGAGGAGCTGGTCGATTTTGCCAAACTTCGAGAAAAAACTTTTATCTTCTCGGACGACGGACGCAATGTGGATAGCGCAGACATTATGGAGGAGGCACTGAGACTTTCGCTCGTGCATGACTTCATCATTATGGATCACGACGAGCCAGAAAGCGAGATGGTCATTCGAAACATCGAGCTGGCGAGAAAAACGGGCGGCAGACTGCACTTTTGTCACATCTCCGAGAAAAAATCCATCGATGCCATTCTCAAGGCAAAAGAGGACAAACTCAACATCACCTACGAAGTTTCACCGCACCACATCTACAGCAAGAACAATGACTACCGTGTGAATCCGCCGATTGGCACGGACGAGGACAACGAAGCAATTTTGTATGTAGTGAAAAACAATCTCGTGGACGCAATCGCCACTGATCACGCACCGCACACCGAAGAGGACAAGCAAAAGGGTGCGCCAGGCATCTGCAACATCGAGACGGCATTTGGTATGGTACGCAAAGTTTTCGCGGCAGAAAATATTTCGCTAAGACAGCAAATTGCGCTGATGAGCAACAATCCGTCCGAGCTGCTGGGAGTGGATAATCGTATCGTGGAAGGCAATCGTGCGGATCTCGTGATTTTTAGCGATCGTGAGAGCAGCATTGACAAAGAAACTTTTGCAACAAGAAGCAAAAACACGCCATTTGATGGACAACCGATCCGTGGCGTGATTGAATATACCATCGCAGGAGGTGTCCTATATGATCATGAACGAGCTTAGAAAACGAGCGATTGAAACCAGTCCGCTCTGCGTGGGAATCGACCTACGCACATCGCATATTCCACAGGAGCTAAAAAATCTGTCGCTCCAAGACCAGCTGGTCGAATATGCGAGAGAAATCGTCGCAGCGTCCAAAGATTACGCATCCTGCTACAAAGTGCAGATCGCTTGCTACGAGTGCTACGGGCTCGAAGGACTGCTTGCGTACAAAAAAATTCTCGAGATCATCCGAAGCAGTGGACATATCGCCATCGCCGACATCAAACGTGGTGACATTGGCTCAACGGCAGAAATGTATGCACAGGGACATTTTGAGGGCGACTTTGAGGCAGATATTTTGACGCTCAATCCGTATATGGGTCACGATGCGATTTCGCCTTATGCAAAATACATCGAGACAAAAAATAAAGGGGCATTCATCCTCGGCAAAACGTCCAACTCAGGCTCGAGAGATTTCCAAGACTTGTCGGTAGGCGAGCAACCGGTTTATGCGACCGTGCTCGACAAAATTGCAGAGTGGAATCGTGAGCTCAGTGGTTTTGATGGTTTTGGCGGATTTGGCGCAGTGGTCGGCGTGAACAATGCGGACGACATCAAAAATCTGATCGACCACACCAACCATCTTTTTCTGCTCATCCCAGGCTATGGAGCGCAAGGTGCAAAAATCGAGGACATCGCCGCACTGATTCGAGAGAACAAAAACGGCGTGGTCAATGTTTCGAGAGGCTACACAGCAAATGTGGAAGGCGATTTTAGAAAAGTGCTACGAGAGCGAGCAATCACATTGGCGGGAGAACTAAGAGAATGTTTCAGATAAAAAAAGTAAAAATTTTGGAGAACAGACAAATTGCGGGCGATTTATTTTTGATGAAAATTGCAGGCGATTTTGAAGTCAATGAAGGACAGTTTTTTATGCTCAAGGCGCTGGATGCGGATATGACGCTCTATCGCCCAATCAGTATTTTTGATGCGGACGAAAACTCTGTGAGCTTTCTCTACTCCGTGCGAGGCAAGGGCACAGCGATTTTTTCAAGACAAAAAGCAGAGGACGAAATTCTCGTGCATGGACCATATGGCAACGGATTCCCACAGGTCGAGGGCAATCTGCTGCTCGTCGGCGGCGGAATCGGGATGGCACCGCTACTGCTCACAGCAAAGAAAAATCCAAATTCTACCGTCTACATCGGTATTCGAGACAATCTTTATACCGAGCAGGAAATTTCGACGATAAAAGCACTTTTTGCCGAAGTAAATATGAATCTTGTCATCGGCGGACTGGTGACGGATGCGGTAGATTTTGAAAGCTGTGATACGGTCTTCACCTGTGGGCCAGAAAT
>JBHBDS010000200.1:0-5443 GCA_041784625.1 Filifactoraceae bacterium | reverse complement strand
TGCATCTGTTTTTCTATTTTGAAATCAAGATTGCTAAGTAATTCTAAAAAGGGTTGCACCATTTCAAATCGACTTGTCGATTAGTTCTTCAACTGGAACCATCTTTTATCTCTTTTCAGCCAAAGATTATTCACCTTAGCTAAATTTTTTGCCTCCGTAATCTACAAGGAATTTTTTCCTCATGACGATCACCTCCCTAATTTTGGAATACAAAAAACCCACTACCTATCCCGATAGTGGGTTGTATAATCATACTCATCACTTAACGGGCGCACAGCTATCTGCTCGCCCATAATGCCTTATGAGTTCGAGCAGTCCGTAAAGTAATAATAATATTTTTTGTTGCTTGATTTAAGAGTCATCATCTTGCACCTCTTCCAAAAATATTTAACTCATATTAACACTCGCTCCAAATTGTGTCAACAACTTTTGAAAATTTAGCAAAATATTTTTACAAAAAATAAATTTGCATTCGTTTTCCTCGGATGTTCGTTTGCTCCATGAAGCCAAATGTTCAAAAAATGGGTGCACAGTAAAAATTTTTGTGCTAAGATAACTAGCAACAACATTTTTGATCAACCAAGCAAAAATTCGATTAGTGGATGTCATGCGGATAGACGATTGTCTGCGAATGTCCTTGCAAGCAGCTATATCTTTCGGGTGAACCATTTGGCAGTAACATAAAAATCATTCCACCAAGTATTTTACATCACTTTCGAGCAGGATATGCCCTTACATCCATATAGAGTTTTGTCAAAAAAAGTCATTCAATTTCATTGGACACAACGATTCGATCAAATATAAGGAGGCTCTATGAAATATTCGAAGCAAATTATTCTCAAAAATAATATCCCTTGCACTCTTCGGAATGCAAATTCCGATGATGCGGCTCCCGTACTGGATTGCTTTAACACCGTGCGTGCGCAGACCGATTTTTTGCTGACTTATCCCGATGAGATGAATCTTTCTCTGGCGGACGAATCTTTTTTCCTCGCAAAAAAAGAGAAGAGCGAGAACGAAGTATTTGTTATCGCCGAGGTTGAGGGAAAAGTCGTCGGAACAGCAGGGCTCGATGCCGTCGGCAATGTACACAAAATCAAGCACCGCATTGCAATGGGTGTGAGCGTGCTCGAAGAATACTGGGGGCTAGGCATCGGACAATCACTCACCGAAGCACTAATAGAATGCGCAAAGAAAATCGGATACACTCAGCTTGAGCTCGAAGTCATTAGCGAAAACCACGCAGCAATCTCGCTGTACAAAAAACTCGGCTTTGTGGAATACGGCCGCAATCCAAAAGGAATCAACTCCAGATTTTCGGGCTATCAGGAACTGGTGTACATGGCAAAGGATTTGGAATAAAAGAGCTCCGCAAAAAAATTTGCACACCAATGATATTACGGGAACATTTATGTTATCTCACAAGCTACATTGTTAACGGCGTTGCCGCAAAGTTGCTTGTGAGGCAACATATTTTGGAGATTACATTCCAAAATATGTTATCTCACCAAAAGAGAGCCTGCGAAATTGCAAGGCTCTTTGTTGTGTAGTATTATTTCATCTCATTTCTCTTTGCAAAAAATTGTAATTAATGCCAAATCAACGAGTTTTCAGATTGCAGCTAGATTTTTATCACATCTTCAACGCGATAGAGTCCCGCCGATTTCCCATACAAAAATTCGGCGCAATCGACCGCACCGTTTGCAAAACATTCCCAGTTGTGCGCATGGTGTGAGATTTCGAGTCGTTCGCCTTGGAGCCCAAAGATCACTTTGTGGCTACTCGAGATGTCACCTGAGCGAATGGAGTGGAAGGTGATTTCGTTTTCACCTCGGATTCCCCGTCCCGCTCGTCCATATTTTGCAGATTCGTCAAAATCTAGCCCCATCGCTTCCGCCATATGATGCGCCATCTCTTTGGATGTTCCGCTTGGCGCATCGAGTTTGAGCTTGTCGTGCATTTCGATAATATCAATCTGCGCCTCTTCGCCCAGTGTTTTTGCCACGAGCGCAAGAATTTTGTTCATCAGATTAACTGCTTTGGAAGTATTCGCTGCGTAGAGAAGCGGAATTTTTGTTGCGGCTTTATGTATTTTTTCCACCTGCTCTTTAGAAAATCCCGTTGTGCCACAGACGAGCGCCTTGTTATGCTTTACCGCTGCATCAAGAACTTCCATCGAGAGTTCCACCGTGCTAAAGTCGATGATCACATCGCAGTCGTCGATGATTTTTTCGATGCTGTCTGATACGATGGCTCCCGTGCGCACGCCAAGCTGCGCCGCCTCGCCCGCATCCATTCCGATATAATCCGCCCCAGGACGACCCAGTGCGCCTGCTATCGGAAACTTTTTCTCCACCGCCGATTTGATGATCAGCTTGCCCATTTTTCCACGTGGGGCAACCACCAGTATTTTTGGTTTCATACATCCTCCTCAAAGCTCAACCACTTTCACAAGCTCCTATCTACCTTATGCATTTACTTCTTTCATCATAGCATAGACGATGATATTCGCAAAGTTTTTTCAGATTTTTTCTTACAATATCGTTACAATATTGTACAATCGCATCCGTTTTTGTCCCGCTATGGTATAATTTATTTGTACGACTATTCGATAATTGGGCGAAAAAAATTTGCGCAAGGATTCGAAATTGCATTGAGCAATTCGGATTCCACTTAACAAGAGCGTATCAATTGCGCTAAGAATATTTACACTTTTGTTTATGAGTTTAGTGAAAGGAGCGCTTATGAAAAAATTACTTACGATCATAATGCTGACAGCCTTGGTATTGACTGGATGTAGTGCGCAGACTTCGGATAATTTGCCTGTCGATGAAATGCAGATAATCGCTGCGCCTGTTGCGGTGTACAAAAAATTGGATGTCGCCATCCAAGAGCGAGCGTTGCCAATCTCGGACGAGGAACTTCTTCCAATGCTTGCGGAGAATGAAGAGCTCATCGATAAGAGCGAGGAGTATCTAGATTTTTATCGCACGATCAAAAGAGATGGTAATATTCATCGAATCGTCTCTTCTATGGACAATCCTTATGATAAGGGGCGATTTGCTTACGTAGTTTTTGTCGGCAGTGATTCCTATGATATGAACAACTGGGGGTCGATGCTTCGATTTGCTTGCGATGTTTACGGCGTGACTTACAGCAGCGAATTGTTTGAAGCCGCAAAAAATTATACCAGCGAGCGCTCAATAATACATGGTCCAACTAGACTCAGCATCCAGCTTGGCGATGCGTTCTGCTATATTTTATTCAACTCCGCATATCATAAAAGCTATACGAACTATGCGCTGAGTGCAATCCAAATTTGCGATGCAGAGGGCAAAGCATATTTTGAGCGCACTAGTGTAGAGGGAATCATTGGAGCAATGAATGTAAAGAATGTTCCCGCCCGAGCAGTTCCAAGTATCGAATTGCTCAACTCTCCACAAGAGAGGGAATATGAAATCGTGATGATCAAAGGCACGATCAAGGATATTCACAACGTAGACGAGAAACATCTTCCATCGTTTACGCTCCCATATTCTGTAGTGCCTCCATATGCAGGCGATTATGAAAAAGCAACGCTCGTAGCGTGGGATGGCGAGCAAGAAATTTGGATTCGTTGCCGAACACTCAGCAGCGAGCAATTAGGCGAAGAACTCTGTCACTATTTCTTCCGCAACACCAAGACAAACGAATTCGTGTTGTTCGGTTCAACTACAGAGCCAGTTTTGCAAAATACTTTCGAAGTGCTGAATGCACAATAGTTGCGAAAAAAACGAGAGCGTTAGAACAATCAAATTATCTTTCGAGTAACTCTTTTACGACTTTTCGAAAAAGATATGTCGAATAAATCGAGTTTTTTCATCATTTCCAACGAACAATAATTGTAAAAGCAAATTGAACATCAGCAACATCAATCATTTCATAAAAAATCGGGGCATTCGAACACCCCGATTTTTCTCCACAATAATATATAATTGCAACGAGATGGCTCTACGAACTTTGTCATAACATCGATCCATTGCTCATCCGCTGTTGCTCACTTTTTTGAAAATTCTCCTCCAAGTGCTTTTACAAACTTCTTTATGATTCACTCGGATTTGAATTTTTCGCAGAGTATTTCTACCGATTTTCTCCACATGATCTGCGCAAAAATCTTTTTCTATAATTTTTCAACTGTTACTTCATGCAAATTCTGTCGTTAGCAAACTTCTTCGCCACCCAAATAAACTTTTTGAAGTTCCAATTGATCGTCGAGCACCACAAGGTCTGCCATGCGTCCGACTTCGATTTTGCCTGCGACATTATCGATTCCCACCGATTTTGCTGGCGTAATCGTCGCCATCTGAACCGCCTCAAATGGTGTAGCGAGTTTCCATCGCACCACATTTTTGATCGCATCTTTGAGAAGCAAAATCGAACCCGCAAGATTGCCGTCTTCCATGCGAGCCGTGCCGTCTTTGACCGTCACATCAAACTCGCCGAGCTTGTATTGTCCCTCAGGCATCGAGCCAGCGCTCATACAATCGGTGACAAGTGCAGTTGAATTGCTCTTGCGCATCCCAATCACCACCTGCGCCGCCGCTGGATGCACATGATGTCCATCACAAATCAGCTCGGCAAAAACATTTGGCATCGTGAGCCCCGCGCCAACCATTCCAGGGTTGCGGTGATGAAGCGGACTCATCGCATTGTACATATGCACAAAAATCTTTGCGCCCTTTTCAACAGCAGCCTTTGCCTGATCATAGGTCGCATCCGAATGACCGAGTGCAACCGTCACGCCCATTGCCGTTGCTTTTTCGATAAACTCCAGTGCCCCTCTTCGCTCAGGAGCAATCGCAATTTTGATTGGTAGATCGCCAGCGATATTTTTCCATTTTCGGAGTAGCTCAAATTCTGGGTCGAGAAAATAATCGGGATTTTGTGCGCCTTTGTATTTTTCCGCAAAGAATGGTCCTTCCAAAAAAATTCCGCCGATTCTTGCGCCTTTTACTTTGTCCTTGTTGACAGCAACATTGGCAATCGCTCGAGAAGTGTCCTCATCTGATGCCGTGAGCGTTGTTGGTAAAAAAGTTGTCACACCAACCTTTGCCGCTGCTTCGGAAATCGCTTGAATTCCCTCCGAAGTGGCATCCATCACATCATGACCGACCATCCCATGGATATGCGTGTCCACAAAACCTGGTGCAATAATAAAATTGCTGTGGTCAATCACCTGCTCTGTATCCTCCGGCACGACGTCCAAAATCGCCGTAATCACACCCTCTTCAATCTCGAGCACGCCAGCTGGCACAATATGACTCTCTAGAAATAATTGTTTGGAACAAATATATTTTTTCATCGCTAATCTCCATCTTCTGAAATTTCTTCTATTATACCCGAAATTGTGTGACGGTATCAACGAATATTAAGCCAAACAAAAAGCGAAGCCGAATATCGACCT
>JBHBDS010000199.1:0-3392 GCA_041784625.1 Filifactoraceae bacterium | reverse complement strand
TCGTATCCGTCAGCATCATTGCCGAAAGCTCCGTGGATTGCGATGCGCTCAGTACGACCTGCTTTGTACTCGGTGAAGAAAAAGGACTCGCACTCATCGAATCGCTTGCGGAAGTTGAGCCGATTTTTGTGGAGTCAAGCGGCGAGATGGTGTATAGCAGCGGAATGGATCGCTATTTGTCGTAAAGGGATACTCGATACATTGACAATATTTGTGTAGAAAAATTTTCATCTGATTTATCAACGTACATTCCCGACGAAGCGACTGGATTTTTTGCAGGCAGTTTTGAAGAAATATGAACTTGTGCCGAAATATTTGGCAACAGCTTGAAAAAAATCCAACGCTGGAACAAACAACAAGAAAAGATAATTTAAACGAGAGTAGCTACGGCTGCTCTTTTTTTGTGAGAATGTGATTTTACTAGTACTGGTCTTATGGGCTTGGTAAATCTTTTGGATACGAATTCTTTGCATATAATGGATACTTGTTCGACGAATCGCAGAATCCTCTTCCGATTTCAATATAAAAATTTTGGATTCGACAATAATTTGTAGAAAGAGATTGATTCATCATAGCTGCTGAATGTTATAAAATTTTTCTTGGTGGAAAATAATTTATGCAAATCAATAATTATTTCTTGCTAACTATTTCGAGCTATGTTATCATAAAAAATGGTTAATCATTAATAACTAAATAGAAAGGGGAAATATGAGGACTTATAAAAAATTATTATCTTTATCTCTAGCAGGAATTTTGTGCTTGCCTTTTGGGATTTTTGCCGATGAGACAAAAATTTTCAGTGAAAATACTTTGGCGGTTGCTGAGAAAATGGTTGATGCGGAGCAAAACTTGGAAGGCAAAGAGACCGTGTTTTTTGAAGCGGCAAAAGCAAATGCGGAAGAAGATTTTTCGGCTGAAAAAGGAGAAGCGGAAGAAAAATCGAGCAACATTGAATCACTGGAGCGTGAGGAAAATGATACATCTGAGGGAGTATCATCAACTCAAGAAATTGACTTAGCAAATGTTGCTGAGAAAGACGCCATTGCAGATGAAAATGTTTCGGAGCTAGAAACTTTGCTTGAAAGCAAAGAAGTGGTTGGGAGAACACAGTTGCGCGGTATGGCTGCAGCAACGATGAAACAGTTTACACAGACAGCGACCATTTTTGAGAATAATGGGAAGCATCTTGAGGTCGCAACAACCGTTGAAGATTGGACGAAAGTGAAAGGACTGACTGTAAAATTAGATGGCGAAACAATAGCTCCACAAAAATACGGTTCGTATCCTTTATTGGGAAAAGGGGAGTATTTCTTTGGGAGTCGAAGCAATAATAATATTGCCATTGCTAAACAGAATTTCACAGAATATAAAACTTACACCGTAGAAATTTCGGCGGCTGGATACGAGACGGCGACTTTTACCTTCGAATATGTAGAAGAACTTCCGCCAACCAATACGATGTCCCTTCGTATCAATCGTCCTGTGATTACTCAGAACAAAATTTTGGAGATCAATTACGATACAAAAGGTGGCAAATCGGATGATGAGATCAACAAATTCTTCGACTATAGCTACTCAAAACGAAGCGAACTGAAAATCACGATTGATGGCGAAGAAATAAAATCTAGCAACATTCAATCAAAGTCGACATACAAAGCCGAAGAAAAAGCATTTCGTATCACGCCTGACAAAGAATGGAGCTTGGGAGAGCACACGGTTATCGTTGAGAAAAAAGACTATCCGTCCGTGGAGCTGAGCTTTACTGTAGATAAAATTAAGCAAGTAGACGTGGTATCGACACCGACGGTTTCGCCAAAGGATGAAAAAGATTTTCCGCTTGTATGGCAACTTGGGAAAAATATCGACTACACATTGCTAGCGGTTGACATTACTTTTGAAAATGGAAAAGTAGCAAGAGCATTGTCCTACAAGTATCTGAAAGCGGACTGGGGCGTAAAGATGAGTCCAGAAGAGGGCTATTCTTCAGGAAAATTAATAAATATCGGGAAACAAAATGTCATTTTGACGATCGATGGTTTTGAAAAAGAAATTCCAATCGAAGTCATCGGCAAAAAATTTGAACTCCAAACGCCTTGGGTGCAGCTGAAATCTGATCCAGCAGAGGCGGCGAAAGAGAGTATAAAAATTGGCTTTGATGTTGAGGATTATCCTTACCAAATGCGTATTGGGAACTTGATCATCAAAGCAGGCGCTGAAAATGACAAGCTGAAAAAATTGGGAAGCAATGAGTACACAATGATGCCTTCGAACAAAACCATCGAAATCCCAAACCTTGCGACACAAGAAGGCATCGTGTACATCGAAATCAGTCATGAGGAGTACGCTTCTGAATTGTTCGAAGTAATGGTTGCAGCAGAAGAGCCGACTGAATTTTTGGCACTGCAAGCTCAGAAAAAAGCATTGGTGCAAAAAATTAAAGACGCAGAAGCACTCGACACCGCTGGAAAAACAGACGAATCGGTAGCCGCACTTACGAATGCAATCAAAGCAGCGCAAGACCTTCTCGACAACAAAGATGCGACAACAAAACAAGTGGACGATGCATTGCAAGCAATCCAAAATGCAATCGAAGGGCTGAAAGACAAACCAGCACCAGCAGAGCCGACTGATCCATCAGACAATGGTGGAAATACGGATAATGGAAATGGTAGCGGACAGAATTCGGGCTCGAACAATGGCAATGGACAGGACACTGGAAACTCCAGCTCAGAAAATAACAACCAAAATTCTGGAGCAAATAATTCTGGCAACACAAACAATAATTCTAGCTCCAGTGCATCCACAAACTCAGGCGGAAGTTCTTACTCCAGCGTGCGACCAGATCCTATTTCTCAAAAATCCACAGTGATTGAGGACAATGCGACACCAAAGGCTGAGCCAGCGAAAACTACACAAGTAACAGCGTCAACAGCAGCGCCAGAGCCAACAGAAATTCGAGCAAAACTTGTCATCGGCGACAAAAACTACAAAAAATTCGAAGCAAATGCCTTAGTCGATGCAACGCTTGATGTGGCGCCAATTCTACAAGAGGGACGCACCATGCTGCCTGCACGAGCGATTGCAGAGCTATTTGGCATCGAAGTAGGCCACGATGCGGCGAGCAAGACCGCAACCTTTGTCTATATCGCTCAAGAAAAGAAAAATGTTGTAGAGCTTACCCTCGGCAAAAAATCGATGAAAGTCAATGGCGAAGAAGTAGCCCTGTCGACACAACTAACACAGGTGGATGGACGCATCGTGCTACCGCTGAGAGACATCCAAAAAGCGCTCAAAGACCTCGGACTTGAAACCGAAATACAGTGGAACGCAGAGACCAAAGAAATTACCATTCGATAAAAAGCGATTTGTGATTGAGAGAATTTGAACTTTGG
>JBHBDS010000198.1:0-5593 GCA_041784625.1 Filifactoraceae bacterium | reverse complement strand
TAATCCCAGCAGATTGATAATACTCGATGTAACGCTTTGCCCAGCTATTTTGTGTATCCGAAAAACCTTGCGCCATACTTAGTGATGGTGACACGGCAAGAAGTAGAGCGAGCAATCCCCCAATGATTTTTTTCTTCATAATATCCCCTTTGTTCTGTAGATTGTTGAAAGTTTTTTGACAGAATAACATCTTTGCAAAAACACGAATGCCATTTCAAATGTGTAAAAAAAGAGGGCATCGTATCGCAATGTCCTATTTTCAAAAAAACTTTTGTCTGCAAACATTCTATCTTATAGTTAAAAATATTTCAAGAGGATTATAAAATTATTTTTGAAATGTCCAAAGAAGTAAATTCAGTCGAAGTATTTCATAGCAAATTCTTTTCATGACGAAAGATGGAGTTTACTCTGCGAAGTCGTTTGATAAAGCGGGAGAGGTGGAGTTTATTCGGTGAAGTTGTTAGGCAAATTGCGACGAGAGGGATTACTGTGTAAAGTTTCAAAAAAAAATTTTTTCGAGGGGAAAATATGTTTTTCGAAAGCCTTGAAAAGGTTATCTCATTCAGAGTATAATATGGGGGAATGGTGTTAAAAATAATTCGCATGATTTGAGTAAAATATGAGGAGGAAGTATGAATTTTGATCATTTGATAAAACAGGACCCAGAGGTTTACGCGACGCTGGAAAAGGAATTGAATCGCCAGCAAAGAAATATCGAGCTAATTGCTTCAGAGAATATTATCTCGGAAGCGGTGATGGAGGCGATGGGCAGCTATTTCTCTAATAAATACGCAGAAGGCTATCCAGGCAAAAGATATTACGGCGGCTGTGAGCATGTGGACGAGCTGGAAAATATTGCGATCGACCGATTGAAAAAACTTTTTGGTGCGGATCATGCCAATGTTCAACCACATTCCGGTTCTCAAGCGAATATGGGCGTGTATTTTGCGATGCTTGAGCATGGCGACAAAATCTTGGGGATGGATCTTTCGCAAGGTGGGCATCTCACGCATGGTTCTCCAGTAAATATTTCTGGAAAATATTTTAACTTCGTGGCGTATGGCGTAGAAAAAGACACTGAGATGATCGACTATGACAAAGTGAGAGATATCGCACTTGCAGAAAAACCAAAAATGATCGTCGCAGGAGCGTCGGCGTACCCAAGAGAAATTGATTTCAAAAAAATGTCTGCAATTGCTAAAGAAGTCGGTGCGTATTTGATGGTCGATATGGCGCATATCGCTGGACTTGTTGCGGCAGGTTTGCATAACAATCCGTGCGAGGTGGCAGATTTTGTAACAACGACAACGCACAAGACGCTTCGTGGACCAAGAGGGGGAGCGATCCTGTGCAAGGCAGAGTATGCTGCGCAAATTGACAAGGCGATTTTCCCAGGAATTCAAGGTGGACCGCTTGAGCATATTATTGCGGCAAAAGCAGTGAGTTTCAAAGAGGCGCTCGAGCCATCGTTCAAAGAATACCAAAAGCAAGTGGTAAGCAATTCCAAAAAACTGGCAGAAGAACTCTTGAAGCGTGGATTTGATCTCGTTTCTGGCGGAACAGACAACCATTTGATTCTTGTTAACTTAATTAGCAAGGATATGACAGGCAAAGAGGCAGAAACTTTGCTTGACGAGGCATTTATCACCGTAAACAAAAACTCGATTCCTTTTGACCCGCAGAATTTCTTCAAGACAAGCGGAATCCGTATTGGTACGGCTGCGGTTACAACCAGAGGAATGGTGGAAGAAGATATGGCAAAAATTGCTGAAGCAATTGATTTGGTGCTGACTCACAAAAATATCGAGGCAGGACAAAAAATTGCCGTAGAACTTACAACAAAATATCCAATTTACAAGTAATAGCATGAAATCCGTCCTTGTGGCGGATTTCTGTGGATAATCCAGTGTTGAAGCGATTGTTGACGAGATTTTTGAAAATAAATGAACGGAGAAGAAACTCGAGTAATAAAAGCAGCACGAAAAAATTGTGGATTAAAAAGATAGCTTAAAAAATAGATTTAAAATAGCTCAAAAAAGCGTAGTTATCGATACAAAGAGTAACTTGAGAAAAATTTTCTCAAAAAAGGTAACAAGAAAAGAAGGGAAACTTCAAAAAAGGGTAGTAAGAAGGGTAGCACGATACAATGGCAGAAGACAAAAAAAGTAAAATGAATTTGCGAAAACTCATGCGCATCGTTTTTGGGAGAACGACAATTTTATTCTCACTTTTTGTAATACAGATTCTGATAATGCTCTACTTTTTTTATGTAACAAGGGAGTATATGAATTATTATTTCGGGGGATTCACGATTCTGAGTGTTCTTGTCATCACATATATCATCAATTCCTCGATCAATCCAAATTTTAAGCTGGCGTGGATCGTGCCGATTTTGGTGATTCCCGTCGTTGGGACTTTGTTCTACATCTTCGTTCGAATGGATTTGGGATCGAAGCTTCTAAAAGAGCATTTACGCAAAATTTTTCAAAAAACCAGACCATTGCTACAACAAGATCAAAAGGTGTTGGATGAAGTGCGAGAAAAAAATTCGAATATGGCACGCGTTGCGACCTATATGATGAATACGTCAGGCTATCCGATTTACAATCATTCGGATGCGAAATATTTTCCGCTCGGCGACGATGCTTTTGTTGAAATGAAAAATCAGCTGCTTCAAGCAAAGCGATTTATCTTCATGGAATATTTTATCATCGAGCGTGGACGAATGCTGAACGAAATTCAAGAAATTCTCGAGCAAAAAGTTCGGGAAGGAGTCGAAGTTCGATTTATGTATGACGGGATGGTTTCGTTATCACAGATGCCGAATAGCTATCCACAAGAGCTGAAAAAACTCGGAATCCGTGCAAAACAATTTTCGCCGATCAAACCGATTCTTTCGACGACATACAACAACCGAGATCACCGAAAAATTTTAGTGATCGACGGGAAGGTTGCTTTTACTGGTGGAATCAACATCGCCGACGAGTATATAAATGAAAAAGTTCGGTTCGGCCACTGGAAGGATAATGCGATCATGGTGACAGGCGAAGCGGTGCGATCGTTTACGTTGATGTTTTTGCAGCTATGGAATTTTGACGAGATCGCCGAAGAGGATTACAGCCGTTATCTAAATGAGCCAACTCCGATAGAGAATGCCAAAGGATACATTATGCCTTACGGAGACTCGCCGCTGGATGAAGAGCGTGTGGGTGAGAATGTGTATCTTGATATGATTGCCTCGGCAAAAAATTATGTGTACATTATGACGCCGTATTTGATTTTGGACGACTCCATGGTGACGGAGCTTTGTTTTGCCGCAAAAAGTGGAATCGACGTGCGCATTATGATGCCCCATATCCCAGACAAAAAATATGCTTATGCGCTGGCACGGACTTATTACGAAGAGCTCATTCAAGCGGGCGTGAAGATTTATGAATATACGCCTGGATTCGTGCATTCCAAAGTTTTTGTGTCAGACGATCTCAAGGCGACAGTCGGCACGGTGAATTTGGATTACCGAAGTTTGTATCTTCATTTTGAAAATGGAGTATATCTTTTTGACTGCGATGCAGTACAAGAAGTGAAGCAAGATTTTTTGCAAACGATTGAGAGCTGCCAAGTGATTACGCTGGAGATGGCGAAAAATATGACGCTTGCGCAACGATTTGTCGGCAGATTTGTGCTGAGACTGTTTGCGCCACTATTGTAAAGGAGTATTATGGAACAGCTAGAATTGTTGCAAGAGCAGGATATTCAGAAGAAAATGCAAGCTCTGGCGGAGCAGATTAATTATTACAACAAAAAATATTACGAAGAAAACGAGAGCGAAATCTCAGACTTTGAGTTTGATGCGCTCCTACGAGAGTTGCAAGAGCTCGAGCAAAGCTACCCGCAGTTTGCAAGCGAGGATTCGCCAACGCAGCATGTGGGCGGTGAAGTGCAGGATGGATTTGCGCCCTATACACACAGCAGACAGATGTTATCGCTCGGCAACGTGTTCAGCAAAGAAGAACTCAGCGAATTTGACAATCGTGTACGAAATGTCGTGCCACAAGTGGAGTACGTCGTCGAATACAAAATCGATGGACTCTCGGTGTCACTCGAATATGCGGATGGAAAATTTGTGCGAGGGGGAACTCGTGGGAATGGGATTGTCGGCGAAGAGGTGACGCAGAATCTGTTGACCATCAAAGAGATTCCAAAGTCGATCGACTACAAAGATCCACTCGTCGTCCGTGGCGAAGTCTATATCGGCAAAAAAGCATTTGAAAAACTCAACAAAACACAGGAAGAAAACGGACTTGCGCTCTACGCCAACCCAAGAAACACCGCATCGGGCTCACTGAGGCAATTGGACTCCAAAATTACAGCAAAAAGACCACTGTCGATTTTTGTGTTCAATGTCGAAAGTGAAATGCTCGGATTCGAAAAACATGTGCAGATGCTCGATTTTTTGGAGAACCTTGGCTTTTCTGTCAGTCCGTATCGAAAAATCTGTCAAAACATCGATGAAGTTTGGGCTGCGATTGAAGAAATTGGCGAGCAAAAAAGCAAGTTGGATTTTGAAATTGATGGGATTGTCATCAAAGTCAACGACATTGAAAGTCGTGAGCTGCTCGGTGCAACGGCAAAAACGCCACGTTGGGCGATCGCATACAAATTTCCAGCCGAAAAAAAAGAAACCATAATCATCGACATCGAGGCACAGGTTGGACGAACGGGCGCGCTCACGCCGACAGCAATTCTCGAGCCAGTATTGATTTCGGGAAGTATGGTCAGCCGTGCAACGCTGCACAACCAAGACAACATCGACCAAAAAGATATTCGAATCGGCGATACGGTCATTATCCAAAAAGCAGGCGAAATTATTCCCGAGGTACTCGAAGTGGTGACCGAAAAACGAAATGGAACCGAAATGCCATATCACTTACCATCGCATTGTCCAGAATGCCACACCGAAGTTGTGCGCAAAGAAGGCGAGGCAGCGTACAAATGCGTCAACATTTCTTGTCCCGCAAGAATCCGACGCTCGATACAACATTTTGTCTCCAAGCAAGCGATGGATATCGACAAATTGGGCGAAAAAATCGTCAACAAGCTCTACGTAAATCACTTGATCCAAAGCATTGCGGACATTTACAAACTCACGATGGATGATTTTTTGGCGATGGAAGGGTTCAAAGAAAAATCGTCGCAAAATCTCATGAGCTCGATCGAAAAATCCAAATCGCAAGAACTATACCGGCTGATTTTTGGACTGGGCATCGATTTTATTGGCGAAAAAGCGGCAAAATCGTTGCAAAAAACTTTTGGCTCCATGGATAAACTGATGGATGCAAACTATGACGAGCTCGTTTCCATTTCCGATTTTGGCGAGCGAATGGCAAATAGCATTCTCGAATTTTTTGCCAACGAAGAAAACAGACATCTCATTGAAGAACTTCGCAGCGCTGGAGTCAAAATGAGTAGCGAAAAGGCAGATGCTGACTCGCAACTTTTTGCTGGGCTCAAATTTGTGCTAACAGGCACATTGCCGACGCTCAAGCGCAACGAAGCTGCTGCGCTGATTGAAAAAAATGGCGGCGAAGTAATC
>JBHBDS010000197.1:0-15462 GCA_041784625.1 Filifactoraceae bacterium | reverse complement strand
TATGAGATTATGCAGGCCATTGCGGAGGAATATGCTCAGCGTGGCGAAAAAGCTTATCTCATTCCAACTGGAGCGTCCAACGCCATTGGCATGTTTGGCTACATCGAAGCGGTGCAAGAGATTATTCATCAGGAAAAAGAGCTCGGCATAAAATTTGACGCCATCGTGGACACGGTCGGCTCGACGGGAACTTACGCAGGGCTGGTCGTGGGTAATGTGATTTACGGCGGCGGCTTTGACATTCTTGGATTTAGCATCAGCGACACCAAAGAGAATTTCCAAAAAATGAGCTACAAAAATATCGAGGCTTGCTGCAAAAATTATCTTTCGAAAAATGGAACAACTCACACGCCGCAGAGTCTTGGCATCGAAGAAAAGAATCTAAAAATCATCGACGAGTATCGTGGAGCAGGCTATGCGCTCAACGAGCCAGCAGATTTTGATTTTTTGAAAAAGATTGCGCAGCTGGAAGGAATTTTTATCGATCCCGTCTACACGGGCAAGGCGATGCGTGGATTGATTGCGGAGCTGGAGCTGGCGAAGCAAGGCAAGAAGAGCGAGGCTGCAGATTTTGGCGCATACAAAAATATTTTGTTCATCCACACAGGCGGATTGTACGGATTGTTCCCAAAATCGGGCGAAATTTTTGGAAAAATATAGTCGCTCTCGAGAAATTATTAGGGAGAAGCTCGAATCCGTTTCTTATGGAAAACCACAGGACTTCCTGTCACAGGCTCTACGAAGCAACAGACACTTAAGGCAGAGAGATTTGTGCAAACAACTTATAGGAGTGATCGATTCACAGAATCTTTCGTGTAAAGAAAAATTACCAAGATACAGAAGCATAGAGAGGGGGAAATATGAAACGAAATCTGTTCATTTTTTGTACTCTGATGCTTCTTTTTTGTGCCTTTTTGAGCTATCGACCAGAGAGCGATACGCCAAAAGTATATATCCCGTCATCGCTTTTGCCAAATCTGGCTCACTCGGTGGAAAATGTGTTTGAGGATTACGAGATTATTCCGTACGAAATGGACGTGGTGCCAACTTTTTTCGGCAAGAAGGACATCGTGTTCACTTTTGATGTCGAAGCGCTCTCGTTGATCGAAAATGGGATGCCGTATTATTTCGAGCCGATGTACTACGATGTTTTTGTCGTGGCGGTGGAGATGAGCTACACCAAGCAGCGTGTCGAAAACTGGGGGAATCTTCTTCAGATGGGATTGCCTGTGAGTATTCCGTATTATGAGCCCCATTCGTGCTATCTTGCGGTGAGTCATTCGTTGTCGATGGGAGAGTCTGGCGATGTGACGACGCATATCCGTTTTTTGCGCAATTTGCAAGAGCATAGCATTTTGCGATTCAGCGATCCGACTGCGCCGGTACAGGTGATGTTCCTGACCGAAGCGATTCGCCAGATTCGAGATGGTAGAGAGCTTACTCTGTCATTTCCGCAAGAAGGCGGCGCATGTTTTGCTGTGGGGTTGTTTTCTAGACAGCCATTTGATGAAAAAAGCGTCGAAAAACTTCGCTTCGCATTCCAAAAATCAGTCTACCCCAAATCGCTCGACGATGCAAAACGATTGGTCGGCGCAGAGGATGGGGCGCTTTTTGATGCGGGGGAAAATTGGCGAGAGTTTTCCAGAGTTTACGAGCCAACATCCAAAATTCGTCGGGATGTGCTCGGCATTCGCAAGTTTGCACCAGCGGATGGACAAGAGTATCAACTGATGGCGCTGATTATCATCGGCTTGATCGTCTCCTCGCTGACTTATGTAAGTTTTCATATCGTGCGCCCAGAGGTGCGCCGAGGAATCTGGTATATGGGAATCGTGCTTGTGCTGTGGATCAGCGTGATGCTGATGCAATATGCGCTCCCACGACGAGCGTCCATCGATCTATCGCTTGCGCTGTGGTATTTGTACTACGTGTTCATTCTGACGCTGCCAATCCTCTCGATGTATATCGCCGAAAATGCCAATCGGCTCGACCGAGTGTATTTTACAAAAAAATTAGTTGCGTGCGGAGTGGTTTCGATCGCACTGGCGCTGTTGGTTCTCACCAATAATTTTCATGAGAATGTGTTTGAATTTTTTGGAGAGGACAAATTCCTTCGTGTGTCAGAGTACAAAAGACAATGGGGATACTATTTGATCGTGGCATGGTTTTTTGTGGCTCAGCTCGCTTCTTTTGCCGAGCTTCTGCTGCAAAATTGGAACTCGCCACGCCGCAAACAGATGGCCTTGCCACTGCTCACCTTTATTCTGGGATTTGCTTATGTCGCATTATACAATATCAACTATCCATTGGTGACGGAGATTCCATTTACTTTTGCGATCTCGCTGCTTGTCATCTCCTATTTTGCGCTGGCGATCTTTAGCGGGCTGATTCAGTCCAATCGCTACTATATTCGGCTTTTTGAGCAGAGCAGTTTGGATATGCAGATATATGATTCGCTGGGAAATTTGCGCTATCAGACCAAGTCGAGCACGGGCGATTTTGCACCTGATCTGGAAAAAAACTCCAGCGACTCGATGCTCCTTGGCAATCGTCTCATCTGGCAGCAGAGCATCAGCGGGGGCACGCTCGTCTCCAAAGAGGACATCACCAATGTGCTTGCGCTGCAAAATCAGTTGGAGCAAGCGACCAAACGACTGGAAAAAGAAAACGAAATATTGTCCAAAAAACATTCGCTCGAAGGGAAACTTTTGCTTCTACGTGCACAAGGGAGACTGCTCTACGAAGTAAACAAAAATACCGAGAGCAAGATCAGTCAGATGAGAGACATTCTCCTCAGCGACCAGGTTGCCGACGAAGAAAAACTCCAAAAAATTCATCTTCTATCGCTTTATTGCAAAAGACGCTGCGAGCAGCTCATTCATTTTCAGAGCAAAAAAACCATGTCGGGAAAAGAACTCGGACGGATTATTCTCGAGTCAGCGAATATTTTGTCCCCAAAAGTCAGTGTTTTTTGCACGCTGGAAAATGACTGTGAAGAAGAATGTGCGGTCCGACTCTACGATATGGCGCATGAACTGTTTCATTTTGTTGTCGACAATCATATGGAGCAAGTAACGGTGAAGATTTATCAATCCGAGGGCGAAGGCATCTTCTATGCGATGCTCGACTCGATGAGTCCAGAAAAATTGCAGCAGATTTTCCCAGCTGCAAGCATCAAGGACTTTGGTGATGCGATCTCACTGACCATGCGATTGCCAAGCAAAGGAGGGCGCAAATGATCGAGCTGTTCACACTGACCGAATCCATGCTGTTATTCTCGTTTATCTTGTGCACGATCAATTTCAGCATCCAAATGTTGTACACGGTTTCGGCATTTATTCCACGCAAAGAAAAAATCTTTGAGATCACGCTGGGAATCTACTTTGGAGTATTGTCCATCGTGCTTCGGAGCGTCGTCAACGGCTATCGTGTCGGACGGATCAACTCCCTATTTTATGACGAAATCCATTTTTATATGATGAGCGTTGTGTTCATTGCAGCGGCGCTCACGATTGGAGCAGAGCGCAAGTATCGAGTGCTCTCGGCGCTGTTGTTCACGTTCATGAGCTATCCGCTGTTTCCGCTGCCTTTTGGATGGTTTCGCCTGTTATTTGTGCTGAGCTTGGTCGGATTTTTTGCACGCTCGACCTACCTATACTTCTTCAATCTCAAGTGGCGCAAGAGCAATATCACGGCGTATACATTCAAAGAAGCCTTCGACAGCCAACATATCGGCGTGCTGTTTTTTGACAAAAACTACAATATCTTGCTCATCAATCAGCGGATGCAAGAGCTGATGGAAGTCGTTCTCGGGCATGGGATGCGAGATGCAAAAATTCTCGACGAGCGACTCAAAGCGCAAGTGCCCGACCAGAGCAGTCTCATCTACGAAGCGCCCGATGGCATAATCTGGAAGATTGTCAAAACACCGATACAGCTCAAGAAAAAAGAAATTCATCAGCTGATCGCCACCGACATCACCCAGCAAGCAAAAATTATTTCGCAGCTGAGCGAAGTCGAAGAGCAGCTGCGATCCCAAAACAATGAGCTGCTCCACACGATGAAAAATCTCGAAGAAATCAAAAAGCAAGAAGCGCTCCAAAAATCATGGCACTACATCCACGACAAGATGGGGCAACAAGTGTCGATGATCCAAAGGCTGCTCCAGAGCAAGCGAGGCATCAATCAGGAAGAACTTTTCACCCTAATTGGCAACCTCGAGCAACAATTCACCATCGAAGAAGACGATCCGCTCAAGATGTTATGCGAGATCAAACAAGATTATGAGAATCTTGGCATCAGCGTGCATCAAGAGGGCGATCTACCTACGGGAGAGCTGGCGATCACCTTTGTCGAGATCATTCGAGAATGCGTCACCAACGCCGTGCGCCACGGGATGGCAAAAAATATTTGGGTCAAGATCGTAGATGATGCGCAACAAATCCAGCTCATCGTGTCCAATGACGGCGAGCGCACAGAAGACAAAATCCAATGGGGCAACGGGTTGACGGGAATTTTGGAAAAAACAAAGACACTTGGCGGCGAGCTGAAAATTTTTACAGAAGAAGAATTTTCTGTCCAAGTAACGATTAATAAATAGAAAAAAGGGAACGAAATAATAGCAAGACAAGAAAAGGAATATGAGGAGAAAATATGATCAAGTTACTATTCATCGATGATCAGCCGATGACATTGAGCTTTTTGGAAAATTGTTTCCGCAACAAATCCGAATACAAAATTGTCGGCAGCCTAAGGCAAGCAGCGCTGGCAGAGCGATGGTGCGCCGATCATCAGCCCGATGCGATCTTTATGGATATTCAGACCAAAGAAGAGACGACCAACGGACTGGATATGGCGCAGATTCTAAAGCAAAAATTTCCGCAGATCAAAATTTTGCTCATCACAGGTTTTGGCGAAATTTCTTTTCTTCCTCGAGCAAAAAGCATTGGCGTGGACGCTTTTATCACCAAAAGCAACACAGAGGAATACTTTGTCCAGTCGCTCAAAAAAGTGATGGTAGGAGAGAGCGTGTTTCCAGAAGAAAGTTTGCAGATTCCCGTGATGGTTGGAGAGAGTCCGCTCACCGAGCGAGAAATTGAAGTGCTACGACTCATCTGTGAGGACCTCGCCAACAAAGAAATTGCAGATCGTCTCGGCATCTCTGTCAACACGGTGAACCACTATATCAAGAGTCTACTCAAAAAAACGCAAAAAGTCAGCCGAGCAGGATTGGTAGCACATGCAATCGCCAACGAATGGATCAACCCGAAATTCAATCTGTAGAAGCAATATTATTTTTGTATTATAAACTTTTACACTCTACTTAAATAAAATTTTCTATAACAAAATTATTTTCGAAGCAAAAAATCCGTCCAAGTGGCGGATTTATTTACGTTTGCGCAATTATTTTTTTGCAAAAATTTGGCGATTCACGAGAATAATCACACATAAATCAGTCAAATTGTATTTCGAAGCATTGGAATTTCGTTTGAGTGGTCTTTTTGGACTATTATTAATTTTAGCTATGGACAATAATTATATATTTTTGTACAATGAAGTAGGGGAGCTATACAAATATAATTCGAGCAATATTTGATGGATACGAATGAAAAATTCGACGTGATCATTCTATTTGTGGAAGAGTGAGAAGATCACCGCTTTGGTTCAAGCGAGAAGTATGAGGAATGTTCATCAGAGATTGAAGGCACAATTTTTGTGTGCCTTGTTTTCGAAAGTATTTTTATAGCTTATTTTTTTACCAAAAAAGACATAAGACAACGACTCATTCGCTTTCGAAAATTACAATGGATTACAGTAAAGACAGTTAAGAAAAAAGAATTTTTAGTGGATGAGAGGTTGTTTTTTTAATCTCTAATATTTTTCGGGGGAGGACGAGAATATTACACACTGAGAGGTGATATTCATGAGAATCAAAGAGTTGCCATCGTATCTGGACATTTGCATCGGATACCGATTGTTTACGATGATTGTGTCCACGATTGCATACATTGCGATGTCGATTTACTACGGCAGTGCCACAGGATATATTTGGATTGCAGCAGGAATGTGTCTGTCCTGCGCACTGAGCTCCTATCTGTACAAGATTATCGGCAGCAATGCGGGATATTTGCGCACGATGTTTTTGCTCGAAGTATTGGCGCACAGTTTTTTTATCTACCTCAGCGGAGGATTTTATAGCCCTTATCTATGGTATGGCATTGGCTGCATTATGCTGATGGTCGTGCTCGAAAAATACACGTGGATCACGGGATTCGCATCGGTCTGGTGCATCGCTTGGGCATACTATGGGACGACGAGCTTCTCCGAGTTTTCGTACAAAGAGCTCAATCTGACTTTTGGCATCATCCTGACGCTTGGGGGATTTTATATCCTACGTTATTACATAAAATGTATCGAACAACAAAAACAGCTCCTCGCCGCACTTAATATCAATATTGCTCGAGAAAAACAGCGCAGCGAGTATGCTTATTTGCAATTACAAAATCTATACGAGACGTTTAATCTTTTTGCCATCACCAATCCAGACAAAGTGATTCGAGAGCTGGTTGCACTGCTCGGCAAAGCGATCGCTCCAGAAGGATGTTTGCTCATCAAATACGACGGACATGGAATGATCCAGTATTTTGAAAACAGCGGAGTAGATGCCATGCTCGTCGACGAGCTGATCAACGAAGTCGAGCAGGTCAAAGAACAGGAAAAAATCCGAGGCAGCGCTCTTTCAGGCAAATATCTACTATCTGTCGGAGAAAATGGCTACGAAGCGAGCTTCATTGGCAAGAGTATCAACGCACGAGGCGTGTTTGTCCGAAGAACGAGCGCAGAATATGAAGAAAAGCGAGATGGCAAAAGCGAAGCCGAAGATTTTTACTGGAATCTGATCGATCTCATTTTTCAGAATCTCGACATCTACAGCCAGACGGAGCAGTTCATCACGATGGAAGAACAAAACCGAATCGCCAACGAGATTCACGACACGGTGATCCAAAAATTATTCGGCATGGTGTGCAGCCTCAAGGTTTTTGAAAACAAAATTCCAAATGTGGAAAAAAACGAGTTACTCGAATATATCGCCAGTCTCAAGACATCGACCGAGCTGACGATGAAAGAGCTCAGAGAAAGCATCTACGGCAGATCGTTTAAGACGGTGAATACTTTTATCGAGACGATGAAACTCTATCTCGAAGAAGCACAGAGCCTCAGCGAGGCGAACATCACGATGGAGATGGACGATGAAGCGGATGTGATGAGCCCGACGCACAAGATTGCGATCTACCGCATCTGCTGCGAGACCGTCAACAATGCGCTCAGACATGGCAAGGCAAAGCACATCGACGTATCGCTCAAATTACTGCAAGACCAGATTCTGCTCTATGTGACAGACGACGGACTGGGCTATGCGAGAGGGAATATTAATTTTGTCGAAGGAAACGGACTCAAAAATATGCAAAATATCGCTGCATTACTCAAGGGCGAAATCAAGATTGAATCAGAGATTGGGAAAGGAACCAAAGTTCGACTTTGCATTCCGAAGTAAGAGAGGGGGACAGTATGATTCTACTACTTGACGATCATCCAATCGCACGACAGGGATTGGAATCGATCATAAAAATGTATCGACCAGACGAAGAGATTCGTCAAGCAGGAACAGTAAGCGAAGCGATTGAAACGATGAAAAAATTTCCAATGGATATGGCATTTATCGACATCAATCTCGGCAACGAAAGTGGCTTTGATTTTTTGGAATGGATGGAAGAAAATGATGTAAAGGCAAAAACTTTTATGATCACATCTTCATCCGACGAAAGCGATTTTCTGCACGCAAAATCCTTGGGCGTCAACGCATATCTGCTCAAAGACGCATTTATCGATGATATTATGTATGGGCTCAAAGTCGTCGAGCGAGGCGACAAATTTTACTCCGCAGCACTGGTGGAACATATCGGCGATCTTTCCGAAGAAGAAAAAATGCTCCAGCAGCTCACCAAGCGAGAAATCGAAGTCCTATACTTACTCAGCCAAGGAAATTCCAATGCAAAAATCGGCGAAAACCTTTTTGTATCGGAAGGAACGGTAAAAAAACATATTTCCAACATATTAAGCAAACTGGAGCTCGGCAACCGAATGGAAGCGATGCTCTTTGCCAACAACAACATTCAAAAATTGCAGGCGATGATTCGACTTGGGGGAGTCAATCTAGGAGCATAATCCGAGTCTGTGATGATAAAAAAGAGAGGAGGTTCCAATGAAAAAACAAAAGAGAATGGTTCGAAAACTATTGATTTTCGTAGTGATGACAATGGCGATGGTATCCGTCGGCGTGAGCTACGCAGCGTGGAATTCCGACCTACATATCGTCGGAAACTTCACGACGGGTGTGCTAAGTATTCTCTTTCACTCCGATCAGAACAAGTATGCCGCAGCAATCACGGATGCTACTGGCGAGAAAACCCTTCGCACCATCGATGTGGATGTGGAGCTCAAGGAGCAGGGCAAAATTGCCAAAGTGCTTTTTCAGGACGCATTGCCGATTGATATGCTAGCAAAAGGCAAGCTGC
Source organism: Filifactoraceae bacterium (assembly GCA_041784625.1). Taxonomy (GTDB): domain Bacteria; phylum Bacillota; class Clostridia; order Peptostreptococcales; family Filifactoraceae; genus JAUNKE01. Next base: position 6,886 of record JBHBDS010000197.1, on the reverse strand, counting down.
TTCGGATCGATCTTCCTCTTCAAGCAGGTGATGAAAGCACGCTGAAATTGATACAAAATGTGGAGCTCGACTTGGACAAACCAGGCGAAGAAATTACTCTGGATGTAGATCACTCATTCCTTGCGGTTCAAGGCAAGCCATATCGAGGCGATCTCGTTCCTGAGGAGTTCAAAATCCCATTGGAATTTGAGGTTTTTCGCATCGCAAACCAAGAAGAGCATGACATGATGGCGCAAGTATATCTCAAAATGCTTGACACCAACAACGAAGCGCTTGCAAAATTGCCAAACCAAGTGACGATGGATGAGGGATATACCATACTCGAACTCGAAGACGAAACTTCCGTCAAGCTCGCATCGAAAGTCAAAAACGGTGTCGTCGTCCTCTACTCGATGGAGATACCGCTGTATATCGACCAAGTGCACGCTGGAGAATTAAACGAATAGGAGGGATGCTGGATGAAAAAATTCATAATCATTGCGCTACTTTCAGCAATTTTGGTGACGCCAGCCTATGCGTATTGGACTGCAAAGCTTGATGCGCAAGCAACGATCCCAGTCGTCTATTCGGTAGATATTCACATCGAGCCAATCATGTGCAGCCTACCAGACAACGAGAAGATTGAACCAATTCAGCTAGAAGAGGCGCAAGAGATTACACAAGAAAACGCACAAGAATTACAAGACCAAAATGTTCCGGGAGAACAGGAGGGCAATTATGAAAATTCAGAGCAGGTCGCTGACTAGATGGCGACATGGCAACAGTAAAGTCTATCAGGTGATCACGATATGCTTGTTGCTCTTGGTATTGCTCTCCGCAGTGCCAGCTCTGAAAGTTACACTCAATGCTTCCCCGTATATTCCCCCGTTGTACTGGGGAAGCATCCTATTTGCAACAAGTATTTTGTTCCCACAGATTCATGTGCCAGGACGAATATCCCAAAAAGATCGAGTCCTCGGATATGCCATCACGGGAGCAGTGATGTACCTAGCAATCTTTTTTATCGTCGGGGTCTTAACCAAATCACTCAAAGGGACGCCGTACGACAATTCGATGCACGGGGTCCTTTATAATTTGGCGATCATAGCGCCAGCCGTTCTCGCTCGAGAAACCATCCGAGCATATGCGATTGGCACCGCAGCCCGCACGATGAAACACAAACTCATCGGATATGTACTCATCACGATCATCTTGATCATTCCCGAAATCAGTCTGACAAAGATGGTCAACATCAAAAACACCGAGGCACTACTGACATTCATTGTACGAGACTTTTTGCCAATCATCAGCAAAAATATTCTGCTATCCGTGCTCGTCTACTACGGTGGCGCAAAAGCGGGAATTACTTATCGAGGGATCCAAGATTTGTTTATGCGAACCTTCCCATTTATTCCAGAACTCGCATGGCTGTTCGAAGGCTCGCTAAGCGTAATGTACACCTTGTTCTACGCATTTTATGTGCACGAAATTAACAAAAATATCAAAGACCAGCGACGACAAAAAGAAGAAAAAGACGCAGGATTTGTCGTAGCGCTGGTGATGTCCGTACTGTTTGCGTGGTTTTGCGTCGGCGTATTCACGCTCTATCCATCCGTCGTACTGACAGGAAGTATGGAGCCTGTGATCTACCCAGGCGATGTCATCATCATACGCAAAATGTTTGAAGAAAAAGAGGTCAACGAGCTTGTGGAGGGCGATGTCATCACATTTAGTCGACTCGACTACACCGTGACCCATCGGATCAAAGAAGTCCAAATCGACGAAGCAGGCAACCGATCCTTTGTCACCAAAGGCGATAACAACAAAAGCGAAGACCAAGAGATCGTCAAACCAAACGACATCAAAGGAATCGTCGTGCGAGTTGTCCCAAAAGTCGGGCTACCAATACTCATCGCAAGAAGTCAACAAACAGTACCAGAGGGGGTTATTGATTATGAAGAGCAGCTCAGAGAATAATAAAAAAGAAATTGTGGAAAATGACAAGCCAATCGCTCCAGCAAACGAAACGAGCGATGCAAAAGTAGAAAACAATGCACCAAATGAGATAGAAACCTCGGCACTCGCCGAACAAAAAACAGAAAGTGATAACGCCAATGGACAAGCAAGTGAGCTAGAGCCATCCGATGCGGCAAACAGCGTAGAAGATCAGGGCTCGAGCAATGAGATCAGCATTAATCAACCAAAAAAATCCAGAAGAATCGGGCTGAGTCCCAAAAAACGTCGGGCGATGATCGCTTGCGGGATGCTGTTACTCGTCGCTGGTGGAGCGATGACCTTCTTCAAGGCAAAACCATTCGAGGAAGAACAACAGACCATCCTTTCCAGCTCGACCACCAAGGCAGAGACCTTTTACAAAGTGCATCTCAAGCCCAATCAGCTCTACAACGAAGAATGGATGGAAGAAAATCTCATCTACGCCACCGCACTCACCGATTTTGTGCAAGTTGACTTCAAAGCCGACACGGTGCTCAGCAAAGAGATGAGACTCTCCTCTGATTACAAAGTCACCGCCGTTATCGAAGGCTACCAGACCAAAGGCGAAGCAAGAGCGCCAATCTACGAAAGGCGTTACGTGCTCAAAGAGGGCAGCACCGACGCCGCTGTGAAGAACTATGCAGCCATCGAGGAGCAGATCACCTTCGATCCGCAATACTATCGCAATCTCGCAGCGCAGGCAGAAGAAATTCTCGGCGGACAAACAGCTAGAGACTTTTACATCCTATTTGAAGGCAAATTCATCGTCGACTCGAAAGAAAATAACTTCACCCAAAAGATGATGATGCCAATCGGCAAAGATCAATTCTTCGAGATCACCAAGACCGAAGCAAGCAGCACCGACAACAATATCACCGAGACCAACAAAGTGATGACCGTGCCGCCAGTGATCAACTATCTGCCATTTGGCGTGGCAGCGGCAGCAGGACTACTGCTCAGCGTAGGTACGGCGATTGCAACCAGAGTACAGACCGCCGAAGAAGCATGGAGAGCAAACCTCAACAAGCTCCTACGCAAATACGCAAGCCGTCTCGTCTGTCTGGAACAACTTCCAGATATCAACGACAAAATGATTCTGCGGCTCAACGATATGGACAGCCTCGTCGCATTGGCAGAAGAACTCCGAGTGCCCGTGCTCTACAGCCTCGATGAAGAAGAACTCCCAACCGACGGCAGATTCTGCGTCACAGGCGAAGAGTATATCTACATCCTCGAGTATCCAAAACCGCAAGACATCACAGCGATACGGATTGAACAATAAAATATTTTCCATAAGAACAGCCTTGGCGATTCGTGTGATCGCTGGGGCTGTTTTTGATGAGGGACACTACTTCGGAAAGAATCATTTGTAAAACGAAAGAGCAACAATTGGAAAATCATTTGCAATATTTGGCGCAAAAATCGTTGATAGAATAGATGTTGGAATGCTTTGCGAGCGAATTATTTTTTCGCTCGAGAAGATCATTGTGGTGCGTCGCTCCAAAACTGCGGACGAACGAAACCGCTATAATCACAACGTCGTTCTACCAAAGTAGTAGAAGCGCTACTCGATCGTAGGAGAAAATTATTTCCAATGGAGAAGAAAAACGTTTCCAAGGTGTAAAAAATAATGGCTCGAATTACACCGAGAAGATTAGACGGCGGAGGGTTTTGGAAACTTGTAACGCAAGGTATACTAAGACCATAGCATAACAGTTGCAACGATATGCAAAACCAGAAAAGAAAAACGGATATTAAATAAGGGAGGAAATACTTATGAAAAGATCAAGCAAAAGATCATTACTAAGTGGTATCTTGGCATTATCACTAGTACTAGCAGGTACAGGCTATGCGTACTGGACCGACACACTTAATGTAACTACAAAAGCTACAACAGGCGAATTTGGCGTTACTTTCGTAGACCTTGGATTATATGCTCAATATGACAACGAAAGGATATCAGGTGGATGGTCGATCGTTGACGGTATTGACACAGGATTTGTAGCAGATGATTTCTTCAAAAGAGATGCAACAAACTACAATATCATCGCAAAAGATGGATCAATCGATGCTTACAAAGATAGAATCAAAGGATACAACAATATTGAATTTGATGCTGAACTAGTGGACAAAGCTCCTATCAAAAAAGCAGTAGGACCATACAACAGCGCAAATGCTGAAGGAAGCGACAAGATTCTTCTTACTATCAATAAAATGTACCCAGGATATGCACAAGCATTCCGTTCAGACATTCTGAATGTTGGGGACATCGCTGCAAAACTTTCTAATTTGAAATTCACAGTTGATGCAGACAACAAAGTAACAGAAGATATGATCGGTATTGCAGTTTACATGGGTAATGAGCAATACAATCCAGCAAGACCTAACCCAGAGCAAGCAGTATTCAAACTTGCAGCATCTACTCCAGGTGCAACATTCAAAGTTGGCGGAGTTGACTTTGTAAGACTATCTGCTCTTAAAGGTGTAGATTTCTCTAAAGCACTTGAAAACAATGAAGTTCTTTGCAGCCCAGCTACTGATAACCGTATGGATATCTTTATCGGAATCGCAATGGATCCAGACGCTACTGGAGAATACACTACAGGATCAACTGCAGTGATGGCAGACAAAGATGATGCTGAATCTCAAAACAAAAAAGCAACAGTTGCAATCGACCTTCTATGGGATCAATTCAACGTTGGCAAAGATGCAGCAAATCCAAACATCCTTAAATTACAAAACAAATAATATTACTCCACAATAATATTAGCTTGAGCAATGCTCTGACGTAGAGCAATAGCTCCCCCAATGAAGAAACCGCTGAGAGCACCTCGGCGGTTTCTCGCTGTGAAAAAACATTACATTCACACAAAGCTTTTTTCGTTCAATATCGATCATGCGATCTGTTCGACACGCAACAAAATTCTGCAAATGGGAAAATTTTCGTAGGGAATAAATCGTTTCATCTGTTTGATCCTTCGATGATTGCGTGGGAAATATTTTACAAAAAACGCTGCATTTTCTTTTCCAAAGTATTTCTCGTTGGAATACTCTTTCGCTCTGGATGTCGTCTCATTTTATGGTTGAATTTGTTTTGTAGAATCTGCGTAGAATATGAGAAAAAATCTCGCGTATTTTCTGTCTGTAAATTGATTTTACAAACCTTTCACAAATGCTACGAGAGAGGAAAAGTCGCAGAAGCATTGCAATTGCGAATGAGTGGTCCTTTTGGGTAATACCAATATTGGTAATAGTAATGCGCTAGCAAATCGGCTACAATAATGATAGGGATAAATTAACATAGAAGTCTTTTTGAAGGGGGAAAAAAGATGAAACGACTAACAAAAGTTTTTGTCAGCTCCGCAATCGCATTGACGATGGTGCTATCCTTTACAGGATGTGGTAGCAAGCAAGAAGCGACCACCGATGAACCGGCTGTGGAGGATGTTCAAGAGGAAGAGGAAGAGACGCTGGATTATGCAAATATGAGAGCGGAAGATTTGATCGCTGACTTTGAGGGGAAAGACAGCTTGACAGCAGACGAATATATTTGGCTGCTATCGACTTATCGCTATGTTCCGATTACCGATGACTTGACAGATATTACTTACAAAGATTCCATTACCAAGGATGCTTTCAAGATTTTGAAAGAAAAAAATATTGGGCTACCGATTGCGGATGTTCCAGCAGCGTTTTTGGAGTCCAAATATGCTCAGCTAAGAGGGCTCGCTTATGAAGCGATGGTCGATGGTCGATGGGACATCATTATCTCAAGACCACAAATCCAAAGCAATCAAACAACTCGAAACGGAGGAAGACGAATATGTACTCGTGCGTGCGATTGAATCGCTCGGCTACTATGCGAGCAGTGACGAAGAGATCGGCAAATTTGTCGTAAAACATACCGACAATGCTTCGCCAAAAGTGCGTAAAGAAGTAGCGTATGCGCTCGGCAAATCGTCCAATGCAAATGTTGCAGGTAGCGCCGAAGCAATGCTCAAACTTTGCGATGACAATGTAAATGACGTTCGAAGTACAGCGCTACGATTTATCGGAGCTCGTGGGGATGACTCGGTCGTTCCAGTGCTCGAGGCAGTGCTGATTGATCCAGAGCAATATGATTTCCACGACTCAGCGATGAGCTCGATCAATGACCTATGGATCAACTATCCATACCACAAAGTATTTAGCGAAGATGCGTACAATGTGGCGATGAATTACCTCAGACAAAAACCAAGAACGGACAAAGTGCCTGTATCGGGCGCAATCTTCTTTATGGGAAGCAGAACATCTTTTGAAGATGATCTCAAAAATTGGAAAGAAAAAAGTACCTATTATAATGAAGAAGAAATGCTCGATCTACTCGTAGATATCGTCAAAGATCCAGATGCGGATTGGATGGCAAGAACGGCATCGCTTCATGCGATTTCCAAAATCAGTCCAGATAGATTCCGCTCGATCGAAAAAACGGTAAAAGCACTTACTGACGAAGATGCAACCAAGTGGGTCATCAGCGACTACGAGAAAAAACTGATCGACCTAAACAATAAATAGCAAACGGCAGATAATTCCTCATATTATCTTTTCCTTGTAGAATGAACCAAATGCAAAAAGCGACGCTTCCCCGTCGCTTTTTGCATGGGGAAATTTGAATTTTGCTGTTGCCTTTTGTCGTGCGATTGGGTACAATGGCAGTATGCAGAGTAGGTATTATGCGTCAAGTGTTGATGGATGGGAAGTTGCCATCAAACGAAGGCGAGGGTCAAATCTGAGGGCTTTTCGCTACGATATAATGCCGCATCCGCTGAGGAGGAAAAATGGAAAACACAAGAGCGAGCACGAGAACCCTCATTTTATGTGGGCTTTTTGTTGCAGCAAGTATCATCTTGACAAGATTTTTTGGCTTTATGAT
>JBHBDS010000196.1:0-5005 GCA_041784625.1 Filifactoraceae bacterium | reverse complement strand
TGGAATTTCTCGCATCAACGCAGGAAGTGCTCCCGAGTGATCGATTTCTCCATGGTTTACAATAATATAGTCAATTTTTTTGAGGTCGATTTCTTTCTTCAAATTATCGAGGAAAAAATTATCATGTGGTTTCCAAACGGTGTCGATCAGTACCGTTTTTTCTTCTTCAATCAAATAGGAATTTTGGCTTGAACCGTTGATGATCGAGTAATCATCGCCATGGAATTTGTCGAGTTCCCAATCGATAAACCCAATCCATGATACATTTCCTTTTACTTGTTTTTTCATCTTCTCCTCCTTAATGAATACCAGCGTAATACCAAAAATTTATCTTACAAATCTATCATATCACATAAATTGCAAAAAGAAATTATCATTTGTTACGAAAAGAGTATTTTGTTTGATGAAGAATTCCATCGATGGAAGAAAAAAATCTCTATTACAAAATATTGCACAAAAAAACTCCGACGAGATCCTCGACCCTATTGATCCACTTAGTAGATCTGATTTGGAGGGCTGTATCTGTCGGAGTGTATTTATTAATTAAGGTCTAGTCTTCTTTTTTGAGCGCTCGATAGACAATCACAATGATCGGGAAAACAACTCCTGCGATCGGCCATACGATCCAGCTTCTTCCCCAATCAAATGTCACAAAGCTGTAAATCAAGTAAAGCGCCGTAGCAGTTGACCAATAAATGCCTGAGATATTGGCAAATTTTTTGTCGAATTGCTTTTTGTCCTTAGAAAAATCTCCTTCTTGAAGCAACATATTAAAGCCACTCCAGATGGTCATTGTTCGTACCAAAAAGTGCACGCTGACTGCAATCATAAGAAGTAATCCGATTACGCCGAAGAGTGCAAACGAATCGTTACCCTCATATGCCAATGTAGCAAATAGCACAGGAACTGCAGAGAGGACAGCAAGCACAATGCCGATGATGACGCGCATTGTATGCTGTTCGGAATATTTTTCTTTGCGAGAGTTGACCATTCCTGTAACACCGTACATGGTGTCGAGCGTTTCTTTTTCAAGATATTCAAATTTTTTCATACGCATTGCAGATTTTACGATCAGCGCAATACCGACTGCGACAAAGAGCAAAAGTACTGTCATTCCAACTGCAAGTGCAGCGTTGTAACTCAAAATTCCTGATAATAGATGCGGCTCCTCTGAAAACATTATTAGAAGTAGCGGAGATAAAACAAACATAGATGTTGCTATGGATACCGAAAAAGCTTTTTCTTCATTCAAATCCAAAAACTCATTCGCCTCTTCTAGCGACACTTGACGAGCTGGAGTATCAAATTCGCTTCCATTATCGGTATATTCTGCCTCAGCAAAATCATCCTTTAATAGGTAGTCGGTTGTTACGCCAAAAATTTCTGCCAATTGGATAATTTTTCCTGTGTCAGGCATTGCTTGAGCACTTTCCCATTTTGAGACGGCTTGTCGGCTGACACTTAGTTTTTCCGCCAGTTGTTCTTGTGAAAGATTCATTTGTTTTCTTAAGTTCATAATTTTGTCTGCGAGTATCATGGTATTTTTCCTTTCTTTTCTCGTGGGTTTTTCCAAGAGGACATCTCGTTGGATTCTATGAGAAAAGTATAATCTTTTATCCGATTGCACACTACCAAATCGAGCTTGAACTTTGTCAACTAGCAGTTGCAATTTTGTGTTTTCAATGGTTGCGACGGATGATAATGTGGTTGCATCGAGTACTTGATACAGAAACTTGATAGACTACACCAATCTATTTTTACACAAATTTTTGTGTAAAAATAGGATTTTTCAAGAAGGAAAAAAGAAAATTTTTTTGTATTGGGCCAACAAATTTCCGTCCAGTCTATTATTAGTGTACCATCTTAAATTATTTCATCCAGTCTTTTATTATTGTACCATTTTTTGGAGCGAAAAAAATATTTTTCCAAAGAGAAATTTGGGAGAACGCTTGCAAAATAAAATCGCAATAATTTACTATCGGCAAAAAAATATTTATAAATTTTTTGCAAAAAACGGTTGACAGATGCATCGAGGCTGTTTATAATAGCCACTATACAAAAAAGCGTTGAAGAGGAGAGTACGCATAAGGAATCATTTTCAGAGAGCCTGGGCAGGTGAAAGCAGGCAATGAGGGTGGATGCGGAATATGGCCTTGGAGCTGAGCGGCTGAGTCGAGAGTTTAGGTCGCTACGGGATTGCCCGTTATAGCAACACGGTATAATACTTTTGTACGTACTGGCGGAGATCGATGCAGTGATGCGACGATGAATAAAGGTGGTAACACGGAGCATATGCTCTCGTCCTTTGATAGGGCGAGGGCTTTTTTATTTCTGACAAAAGATCAAAGCGGTATCATTTCAAAACAAGGAGAAAGAACATGAAAAGAACATTCAAAACAATTTTGGCATTATCGTTGGCATCGGTATTGGTGCTGACAGGTTGTGGAGCGAAGCAAAGCGCAAGTGAGAGCACAGAGACTGCTCCACAGGTAGTAAAAGTTGGTGTCGTTGGGGAGAACAACGAAGTGTGGGAGCATGTGAAGAAAAAGCTCGTTTCTGAGAATATCGATATTCAAATCATTAGCTTCACCGATTACAATCAACCTAATGATGCGCTGGTAAACGGAGACATCGATCTCAACTCGTTCCAGCACAAGATTTTCTTGGATAGCTACAATGCGGACAAAGGAAGCGACCTCACCCCGATTGCAGATACAATCATTGCACCACTTGGTATTTATTCGCAAAAAATAAAATCAGTAGATGAAATTGTAGATGGTGACAGCATCGCAATCCCAAATGATCCAACCAACGGTGGACGAGCATTGCTTTTGCTTCAAACAGCGGGACTAATCACGGTAGATCCAAGCAAGGGACAAAGACCAACTGTCAATGATATTACCGACAATCCGCTGAATCTAAAAATTGTGGAGCTTGATGCTTCTCAAACCGCTAGATCGCTTCCAGATGTAGCAGCGTCGCTGATTAACGCAGGAGTTGCGGTAGATGCAGGATTTATCCCATCCAATGATGCGATCTTCCTTGAGCCAATTACTGAGTCTTCTCAGCCATATGTCAACATCATCGTGGCAAGAGCAGAAGACAAAGACAATGAACTTTACAAAAAAATCGTCGCTGCATATCAGAGCGATGACACCAAACAAGTGGTAGAAGAAACCTACAAAGGAAGCTACATTCCAGTATGGTAAAATAAAGTAGAGGTCAAAAGCGTGATAGCAAGAGCCTTTGACCTCAGTCAACTATCTAATTCACACCGTTTGAATTAGCGCTTCAATAGGTACAATTAGGTTGAGTTCGATACGAAAACTCATGATAATAAGTTCGTTTATTACGACGAATAGAAAGGACAAGAATGAGCGAGCTAAATAGAGTAAAACTTTCAAAAGAGGATGTACAAGAGCTGATTGCAAACCGCAGATATTTTCATCAGCATCCCGAGCCGAGTCTCAGAGAGTATAATACGTCGAAAAAAATCAAGGAGCTGCTCGAGTTGTGGCAGATTCCGTATGTATCGGTTGGTGAAACTGGGGTGCTCGGGACGATTCAGGGCAAAAAAGATGCTACAAAAGACGTAAAGTCAAGCAAAACCATCCTGCTACGTGCAGACATTGATGCACTTGAGATGAAGGATCGCAAGGACGTTCCATATTGCTCCACCATTGACGGAATGCATCACGCTTGTGGACATGATGGACACACGGCATCGCTGCTTGCGGCGGCAAAATATCTCAAATCGCATGAAAATGATTTTTCGGGAACCATCAAACTAGCGTTTCAACAAGCAGAAGAAATCGGTGCAGGAGCAAGACTTTTTGTTCAAGACGGGCACCTGGAGGATGTGGACCTCGCTTTTGGCATCCATCTCAGCTCGGAATATCCAACGGGCAAAATCATCCTAGCAGAAGGAAGTCGATATGCGTCTTGCGATATTTTTAAGCTGCATATTGAGGGCGAATCCTCTCACGCAGCCAAACCGCATCAAGGTCGAGATGCACTACTAGCAGCGAGTCATGTCGTCGTCGCGCTCCAAAGCGTGGTCGCACGATGTGTGGACCCAATCGACTCAGCGGTGCTCAGCATCGGCGTGCTCAATGCTGGTACGAGATACAATGTTGTTGCCAACGATGCATATATCGAAGGGACGGTTCGAGCTCTCCAAAAAGAAACGAGAGTGCAGATTCTGTCGCAGGTCGAAGAGATCGCAAAACTGACCTCAGCAGTTCATCGCTGCACGAGCGAGTTCAGTGATTATTCAGCAGCAAATATCCTCATCAATCAAAAGGAAGCAACCGATTTTGCAGTCAAAGTGGCAAAAAACTTGGTCGGCGATGAAAATGTTATCACCAGCGCACCACCAACGCTTGGGGCAGAAGATTTTGCAGACTATGGCGAAGTGACCGCAGCGACCTTTGCACTTGTCGGCACAAGAAATTTGGATAATGATTCCACCCACTATCCGCATCATCACGAGCTTTTTGACATCGACGAAGAAGGTCTTGTCGTAGCGGCAGAACTTCATGCGCAGATTGCACTTGATTTTTTAGCAGAAGACTAGTGCAAAAGGGAAAAAATCTCAAAAAATCGGCAGATACAATGGATCAAAGAAAAGTGTATGCTGGAATTATTGGGTGAAATGACTCGAAAGATGTAATGATTCGAAAACGGCATAAGATTAATCGGCTCACAACATTTGTAATACAACCTAAAGATCAGCATAATAAAACCTCGGAGCGAGTATCCGAGGTTTTGAAATTTCATATATTTGTGAAAGCACAGAGCCAATGTTGGGCTTCCTTCAAAAATGTGATTGTTCTTTCATTTATTCTTCTGTCCATCCAAAATTTTTTCCATCCACCTTGCAATATCTTTAGTCGCTTTTTCTCGAGACTGATCCCGAAAAATTTCATGTCGTGACCCCGGGTATATTTTGGTTTTGACATTTTTGCCTAATTTTCGAAGCCTTTTATCCAGTTTCAAAATATGT
>JBHBDS010000195.1:0-11185 GCA_041784625.1 Filifactoraceae bacterium | reverse complement strand
TCCGATCCTCGCCTTGTTTTTGATTCTGATTGCGGCGGATTTTTTTCTTCCACTTCGTGCGCTCGGTTCGGCATTTCACGTGGCGATGAATGGTGCATCGGCGGGCAAAAAAATTATTACACTGCTTGAAATGCCAGAGCCGATCTGGTCAAGCGAAAAGGTAGAAGGCACGGAGATTGTGCTTCGAGGGGTCCATTTTTCTTATGATGGCAAGAGAGATGTCCTGAGGGATGTGTCGATTTCTTTTGCGCCAAGAGGAATGCACGCCATCGTCGGGGAGTCTGGCTCGGGCAAATCCACCATCGTCGGCATGATTACAGGTGCGAATCGTGCGCAGAGCGGAGAAGTCACGATCGGAGGCAAAAAAATCGAAAGCCTGTCACGAGAAGATTATTATAATCATCTGGCAGTGGTCAGCTACAACACGTATATTTTCAATGCTTCGGTGCGTGAGAATTTTTATCTCGCCAAGCAGGATATCAGCGACGAAGAAATTTTTGAATCCCTCCGTCGAGTTAATCTGTACGACTTTGTGGTAGAAAATGGCGGGCTCGATAAGGTAATCACCGAGGATGCAAACAATATCTCGGGCGGTCAGCGTCAGCGTCTTGCACTTGCGATCAATCTTGCAGCGGACAAAGAAATTTACATTTTTGATGAAGCGACGAGCAATATTGACATCGAGAGTGAAGCGATTATTATGGAAAATATCCAGGCGCTGAGCCAGAGCAAATCGGTGATTGTCATCTCGCATCGCCTTGCCAATGTGATTGGTGCGGACAAGATTTTGTATATGGAATCGGGAGAAGTCAAGGAGAGTGGCACACATTTGGAGCTACTTGAAAAAAATGGCGGCTACGCAAAACTTTTCCAAACGCAGAAATCGCTGGAAGAAGGATACAAGGAGGTCAAAGCATATGCATAAGCAAAATGTGCGCCGCAGTGGTGCAAAAATTATGGCAAGCCTCATCCTCCTGCTCGGCAGCCTTTCCTATGTGATGATCGGAGCGGTGATCAATGGGGTCTTGGGCTTTATGTGCTCGATGGGCGTGACCGTGTTTGGTGCAGTTGGAATTGCCAAAGTGCTTGGCGAAAATATTCCCTTGTCGTACACAATGATTATGACGCTCGCCATCGCTTGTGGCGCACTTCGGGGATTGTTGCGTTATATCGAGCAATATGCGAATCACAACATCGCTTTTCGATTGCTCGCCGTTCTTCGGGACAAGATTTTCAAATCGCTGCGTGTGCTTTGTCCTGCAAAACTTGAGAGCAAGCAAAAAGGCTCGATCATTGCAATGATTACCTCCGATATCGAAACGCTTGAAGTGTTTTATGCACATACCATTTCGCCAATTTTTATTGCGATTCTGATGTCGTTGATCGTATTTTTGTTCGTCGGGATGCTTTCGAGTTGGTACTTGGCAGCAGTTGCAATTTTTGGATATATCATAATAGGCGTGGTTGTTCCGATGATTTCTTCTGGTGCGCTCAAAGAGTCTGGGGTCAAATATCGAGCAGAATTTGCATCATTTAACGCCTATTTTCTCGATAGTATCAAAGGAATCAAAGATATTGTGTTCCACAACGCTGGCTCGGAGCGTGAAAAAGAAGTGAATCGGCGCTCGGAAAAATTACTCCAAGAAACCAAGTCGATGAAAAAGAATACGACCCAAGCAGCGGCGGCAACCGAGCTTGCTGTGACGATAATTATTCTTCTGACGCTTGGCGTTGGTGTTTTGCTCGTGCAGAGTGAGGCGATCTCTCTCGGAAAAATGATCATCGGCGTTGTTACCGTATTTAGCAGCTTCGGACCAGTGATTGCGGTTGCGGCGCTCCCAGGCAATCTGACACAAACCTTTGCCAGTGGAGAGCGTGTGCTGAGTCTTTTGGAAGAGCAGCCAGTGGTCGAAGAAGTAACGGAGAAAAACAATATTTCCTACGAAAATTTGGAGGTCCAAAACCTTTGCTTTGGTTATGATGATAAATTGGTCTTGGAAGAAATTTGCTTGAATGCAAAAAAAGGGGAGATCATCGGGATTGTCGGAGAGTCAGGCTGTGGAAAATCGACCTTGCTCAAATTGTTGCTTCGATTTTGGCAAAAAGGCGAGGGCCAGATTCTCTACAATGGATACGACATCGATGAAATCAACACGACGAGTTTGCTTGCCAATGTGACGATGGTCAGTCAGAGCACCTATCTTTTTGATATGACCATCGAAGAAAATTTGCGCATTGCGAAACAAAATGCAACGCAAGAAGAGTTGGAAGAATCTTGCAGGATGGCGTCCATTCACGAGTTTATTCTTACGCTGCCAGATGGATACCAAACGAGGGTCGGGGCACTTGGCGACAATCTTTCGGCTGGGGAAAAACAGCGCATCGGATTGGCGAGAGCTTTTCTTCGAGGAAGCGAGCTGATTCTATTGGATGAGCCGACGAGCAATGTGGACAGCATTAACGAGGGTGTAATCCTCAAAGCGCTTGCCGAGCAAAAAAGAAAGAAGAGTATCATCTTGGTTTCGCACCGAGAAAGCACGATGGCAATTGCCGATCGGATTTACAAAGTAAAAGATGGAAGAATGGTGGAAGGATTATAAAGAGGTTTTTATGGAAAAGAAAAAATCAGTCAAAAGAATTTTGTATATTATACTTGGCTGCATCGGGGTGGCACTGGGTGCAGTCGGAGCGGTTCTGCCAATGCTCCCAGCATTTCCTTTTCTGATGCTGGCGGCGTTTTGTTTTGGTCGCAGCTCCGAAAAACTCGACGCATGGTTCAAGGGCACGAAGCTCTATAAAGAAAATCTCGAGAGTTTTGTCAGCGGCAAAGGGATGACATGGAAGTCAAAAATTCGAGTGATGATCATGATTACGGCGTTGATGTCCTTTGGATTCTTTCTGATGTACCGCAAAGAGCTGTACATTCCATGCGCCATCTTGGCAGCGGTTTGGCTGTTTCATATTTTGTACTTTTGCTTTGGAGTCAAAAAATATGTGCCTGCAGAAGTGAGCACATCGCAGGAATAACACAAAAAAAAGCGGAGCATCCAGCTGGTGGAGTCCGCTTTTACCATTTTTCGGCGACCATTTTGGTGCCGCTGAATACTGCTACAAATACAATAATAATAATACATTGCTGTTCCATTACTCTACAACTCGGCGAGCAATCGCTCTTCTTCCCGGAATTGCATTTTGTACAGCGAGGCGTAGATGCCATCTTTTGCGAGCAAATCCTTGTGCGATCCTTCTTCTGCAATGCCATTTTCGGTGAGCACGATGATGCGATCGGCGTTTTTGATGGTTGAAAGCCGATGCGCAATCACGAGCGTCGTTCGATTTTTTGACAAAGTGTAGAGTGCATCTTGCACGAGTTGCTCAGATTCGTTGTCGAGGGAAGAAGTTGCTTCATCGAGGATCAAAATGCGTGGATTTTTCAAAAAGATTCGTGCGATTGCAAGTCGTTGTTTTTGTCCACCTGAGAGTTTTACGCCACGTTCGCCGACATAGGTGTCGAATCCAAACTCCAATTTTTCAATAAATTCGAGTGCATTGGATTTTTTTGCTGCCTCGTAGATTTCTTCGTCGGTCGCATCGAGTTTTGCATAGAGGATATTTTCTTTCACCGTGCCAGCAAAAAGAATCACATCCTGCTGCACAATCCCGATGTTGTCACGCAGCGAGGCGAGTTTGATGTCCTCGATGTTGATATCGTCGATCAAAATTTTTCCGCCCGTGAGATTGTAAAAGCGTGGAATGAGATTGAACAGCGTCGTCTTGCCTGCGCCTGATGGTCCCACGAGTGCAAGCTGTTCGCCCGGAGAAACGGTTAGGCTGAGATTTTCGATCACGCTCTTGTGCGATTCATAGGAAAAGCTGATATTGTCAAATTCGATTTTGCCATGCACATGCGAAAGTTCGACTGCATTGGGTTTGTCTTCAATGTCTGGCTTGATCTGCATCGTGGAGTAAAAACGCTCGAATCCCGTCATTCCTTTTTGAAAAAGCTCAATCATCGTTGCGAATCGGCGAATCGGCACGATGAGGATGTTGACATAGAGCAAAAATCCGACGACGTCACCGTACTGAGCCTGTCCGTGCAAGATCAAGTAACCGCCGTATGCGAGCACGAGTAGGGAAATCATATTGGCAATAAATTCAACGCCAGTAAAATATTCTGCCATCGTTTTGTACGCTTCTTCTTTGACTTCCTTGAATCGCTGATTGCCACGAGCAAATTTTTCCATCTCGTGATCTTCGTTGGCGAATGCTTTGACGACCTTGATTCCTGTGATCGAGTCGTCGATTTGCGAATTGACATCGGCGATTTTTTCCCGCATCTGGCGAAAAGTGCGTTTCATCCGAATATTTTTTGAGATGGTAAAAAGAATCAGCACGGGAACGAGAATAAGTGTCACAAGTGCCAGACGGAAATTGATGCTCATCATCACGATGGTCGAGCCAACGATGGTGGTAAACGCAATAAAAATATCTTCGGGCGCATGGTGTGCGAACTCCGAAATATCGTTGAGGTCGTTGACAATGCCCGAGATGATTTTGCCCTTGCGTGTGTTGTCAAAATATTTGAAAGACAGTGTCTGAATATGATTGAATAGATCTCGACGCATATCATGCTCGATGCGTGTGCCCATGATATGTCCGTAGTAATGGACGATGTAGTTGGTCACATAGCGGATGATATAGAAGAAGAGCAAAAAGCCCATCATTTTGAAAAAAACGCCCACATCGCCCGATGGGAGTGCAGTATTGATCGCATAACTGACTGCTGCGGGAAAAAACAAATCCATCAGCGCAGTCAAAAATGCAGAACCAAAATCGAGATAAAATAACTTTTTATGGGGCTTGTAAAAAGGGATCAGTTGTTTGATTAGCATAATTACCTCATAGAAATTGAAACCATAACAAGAGGAGCTAGCACTGCAAAATCGAGCAGCGCTGCCCCTAAAAAATTTTTTGATTCAACTAGATTTTGATAAATTGCTCGACATCAAGCACGAAGATGGTTGCACCACCGACGGTTACTTCAAGCGGCAAACCCATATGCGGGCCTGCGGTAAAAAATTCGGACACAGGCGATACGACCAGCTCATTTCTCGTATGACAGATGCTGCGAACAAGATCGAGCAGTTTGTCGAGCTTGTCCTCGTCAACGCCCATCAGAAGCGTGGCATTGTCCGCACGAAGGAATCCCCCGCTAGTTGCAAGTTTGGTCACACGAAAATCATTTTCAATCAGAGCATTTCTTAATTTGTGCACATCGTCGTTATGCACGATGGCAATCACCAATTTCATCATAAGACCCTCCTCCTGTTCTTCATACTATTATTGTATCATAAAAAATGATCGAATGAGCGGAAATATTCAAATTCGCTATTTTTCAAAATGTTTTTGTGCGAGCTGCGCTGTCTCGGATGGATGTTTTGCATAAAAATCGGCGCCAATCTCTTTGGCAAATCGCTCACTAAGCACTGCGCCGCCAACCACAACGGTGACAGATGGCAATTCTTTTTTGAGCAGAGCAATCGTGCGCTCCATCGATGCGACCGTGGTGGTCATCAGTGCACTGAGTCCGACAAAGGTGATGTTTTTTTCTTTGCAGACCTCAAGCACTTTTGCTGGTGGCACATCTTTGCCAAGGTCAATCACATCGAATCCGTAGTTTTCGAGAACGACTTTGACGATATTTTTGCCGATGTCGTGAACATCGTGCTCGACGGTGGCGAGGGCGATCGTACCCTTTGATTTTGAGTCGGTAAGCTCGGTGAGATTCTCTTTTGCCCGATCAAATGCGACTTTTACCGTTTGGGATGATTGAATCAGTTGTGGCAAAAACAGCTCGCCTTTTTCAAACTTGAGTCCGATATCATTGAGAATCGGGATGAGATCGTGGTCGATGATGTCGATGGCTGTCTTGGTTTGCAAAAGTTCTTCGGTGAGCAGAAGCGTTTCTGCATCCATTCCAGTGAGAATTGCCTGTGCAAGCGTCGTTTTGCCAGTCGATTTTATGGTTTCAACAGGCTTGTCCACATATTTTGCAATGTATTTTTTTGCACCGAGATCTTTGCCACTGAGCACGAGATAGCTATCGATTGCCTCGACCATCGGACGATTGCCTGTGTTGATGATCGGCAAGTCCAGTCCGCTGTGCAGCGCAGAGAGCAAGAATGCCTGGTTGATCGCCGCACGGTTTGGGAGACCAAAGGAGATATTGCTCACGCCAAGTGCCGTACAGAGCCCGAGTTTTTCTTTGACCAGACGAAGTGCCGCGTTGGTCTTGTTTGCGTTTTCGCTGTCGGTGCTGATGGTGAGTGTCAAACAGTCGATGAGCACATTTTCTTTTGGGATACCAAGCTCGAGCGCACGATTTAGAATTTTTTCGGCGATTTGGATTCGCTGTTCAACGGTTTCTGGAATTCCGTTTTCATCCAGCGTCAGCCCAAGCACACAGGCTCCGTATTTTTTTGCAATCGGAAGGATGGAGGAGAGGCTTTCTTCTTTTCCGTTGACCGAGTTGATGAGCGGCTTCCCATTGTAGATTCGCACCGCTTTTTCAATCGCAGCGGCAGAGGAAGAGTCGATTTGCAATGGCAGATCGAGGATGCTCTGAATTTCTTTGACAAGTTGTGGGAGCAAAAAACTCTCGTCCACGCCTGATGTACCGACATTGACATCGAGAATATGCGCGCCTTCTTGCGTCTGGAGCACCGCCTCTTTGATCGCATGGTCGAGCACCTGGTTTCTCAGCTGTTCTTGAAATGCTTTTTTGCCCGTCGGATTGATTCGCTCGCCGATAATTTTTGGTTCTTTGCCGATTTCGACCGTCTTTGCATAGGACGCAATTCTCGTCACAGGCTCAGGAAGTTTTCGTTCGCACGATACATTTTGTCGCATCGTATGAAGTGCAGCGATTGTCTCGGGCGAAGTGCCACAGCAACCGCCGATGACACGCACGCCGTTTTCGACAAAAAATTTCATATCCGATACAAATTGCTCCGTCTCATCAATCAGACCGTCGCTCACAGGAAGTCCCGCATTGGGCTGTATCATAATCGGCAATCTTGTGGCAGAAAGAAGCAGCTCAATCAGCGGACGCATTTCTCTCGTGCCGAAAGAGCAGTTGAAGCCAATCGCCTCGATGCCTAGTCCCTCTAGTGTCGTTGCCATCGAAATCGGATCGGTTCCAGTAAAAGTTCTGCCCGTCTGCTCATAGCTCATCGTGCAGAGAATCGGCAAGTCGCTGTTCTCTTTGCAAGCGAGCACGGCGCATTTGAGCTCCGCCAGATCGGTTTGCGTCTCCAGCAGCAGCAGATCGACGCCATGCGATACGCCGAGCAGAATCTGTTCCTTATATATTTCGTACGCCTCATCCCAGGAAAGATGTCCTGATGGCTCAAGCAGTGCGCCGATTGGCCCCAGATCCAGCGCAACAAAAGTCGGACGATCCGATTCTTTGAGGTAAAGCTCCTGTGCTTTTTTTGCACAAGCAATCGCTGCGGGAATCAGCTCACTCACGGGATGTTTGCGTCCTTTTGTTTTGTACGAATTGGCGCCAAAGGTATTGGTCGTAATCACATCAGAGCCACTCCTAAGATAATTCAGGTGAATTTTTACGATTTCATCGCTCATCAGCACGCTCAGCTCGTCAGGTGTGATGCTCAGATCGATATTCAGTTTTTGGATCTGTGTTCCCATCGCTCCGTCAAAGAGTACGATGTTATTTTTCAAAAAATCTCGAAACATACTAAGCCTTTCTATATATACAATTTCGCTCGCAATCGTTGCAACTTAGCGATGAAGTCGGTTCTTCTTCGCATCTTTTGCCCGTGAGATAGATGATCGATTTTTCTGGTATCATCAAATTGCCCTCCGTGAGATGAATGCCAGCATTTTTTTCGATCTGAAGTAGTTGTGCAAAAATCCGCTGACTTTCCAGCGGTACATCGCCATAGCCTGGACTGAATCTCGAAGTCGTTGGGCCAAGCGTGGATTGAATATAGCCAGCGTACGCATCGGCGACCATCGACGCACAAGCATCGAGCATCACACCATGCGAGGGATTTACCATCATTTCTTTTTTGATCAGTCTCGTGATATTCAGACCGATCGTGCATGCGACAACATAGACATACTCCGAGTTTTTGAAAAGATGCTGTAGCGATGGATAGGGTAACTTGATTCGGTCGTCGAGCCATAGTGCGTCATTTTTTATCTGCGCCGAAAACTTCTGGTGCACCTCACGAAACTGCGCCTGAGCGTAGATGATCTCCAGAGCCTCTTCAATGTCGTCCAAAATATTTTGCGGCACTTCTTTTTGCCGAAAATGCAAAAAACGCAAAATGTCGCCGACTTCAATATATGGTAACAAATTTTCTTTCAAAATTTCTCCCTTCCCAAAGAAAAATGTTCGTTTCACAGTCAAATCTATTTGCAGTCCTTTGAACATCGTATGAAAAAATACGATAAAAAACAATTTGCTTCTCACATTTTGAAAATAAAAAAAGCCGAAAGCAAAGTTATTGTAAAAATTGAAACAAAATACCGACAATACTATTTTATCTTGTTCTTATTCTTACAATCCTTCAAAATGCTGCCAATGTTTTCCGAAATCTTGCGTGCAATCTCTGGCTTGTTCATCACATAGAGATGGATGCCGTCCACATCGGACGAAAGCAAATCGATGATCTGCTCCGACGCATAGGCAATCCCAGCGTCACGCAGCGCATCGGGATTGTGCTCGTAACGATCGAGAATTTTGCGAAATTTTTCAGGAAGCGATGCGCCACTGAGTTGCACCATTTTGGCAATTTGGTTTTTGTTCAGCACGGGCATAATTCCAGCGAAAATCGGAACATCAATGTCGATGGATCTTGCCTCCTCGACGAAGTGATAGAATTTTTCGTTGTCAAAAAAGAATTGCGAGATCAAAAAATTCGTACCCGATAAGACTTTTGTTCGAAGGTGCAAAAGATCGGATGTGACGCTTTTTGACGACACATGAGACTCGGGATAGCAAGCGCCAGCGATCCCAATGTCATACTTTTGCGACACATAGGCAATCAGATCACTCGCATGCGCAAAATCTTTGTACTGCTCCGCTTCCGTGAGTTCTTCCCGACGGTCGCCACGCATCAGCAGCGCATTTTTAAGATTGCGTCGTTGCATATCTTCCATCACCGCATCGATATCCGCCTTGCTTGCGCCTGCACAAGTCAGATGCATCAGCGGCTCAATCCCAAAATCGTCCTTGATATGGCTGCAGATTTCGATCGTCTCATTGCCACGCTCCGAGCCCGATGCGCCATAAGTCACCGAAATAAAATCTGGTTCATACTTTACAATTTCATCCAAAGTTTGCAGAATTTGCTCCTTGCTCCCATTTCGTTTTGGTGGAAAAACCTCAAACGAATATGATGGAGCACTCAGTTTCTCATGAATTTTCATTTCCATTCCCTTCCTATTATCCTATAATAATCCAAAATAAAACCAAATAATTTCAAATATTTTTCCAAAGCAAAATCATCGCTAATACGAATAAGATTTTGCAAGCAAATAAAAAAAGTCGCACCTTGGAAAACCAAAGGACGACTGATCGTGATACCACCTTAATTCACCTTTGCCTTGCGACAAAAGCCTCAACGGGTACAAACATACCCTCTTGCTGTAACGGGCAATCCCGAGCAAACCTAAATATTCAGCCTGCTACGCTCCAAGACCATCTTCACTTCGAAAAATATTGCTCGCTTTCACCTCTTCGAACTCTCTGAAAATATCTCCTCGAAACTACTCTTCTCTTCATAGCGTAAATGATTAGTACATATCATAGCGTCATTTTAAGTATTTGTCAACTGTTTTTTCTTAAACATCTTGCCAAAATCAATCTCCATAATAAAGATCGAAAGAATCATCATCGTTGCGCCCACATACCCACGAGGCAGAAGAACCTCGCCAGCAAAAAGATACGCAACCACCGCCGCAAACACTGGCTCGAGTGTGTAAATGAGTCCTACGTGGCTCGCTGTCGTATACTGCTGAGCAAGCGACTGCACAATCGTCGCCACACCCGTGCACATCACCGAGAGAAAAATCACCGAGCCCCACACGACAGGCGTTTTTGGAAGCGCAGGCTGCTCAAACAAAAATGCCAAGATCAGCATGGTGAGCCCCACCGCACCGAGCAAAAATACGCCGAGATTAAACGCATCGACTTCCTCTTTGGCAACCGCCGTTTCGACAATCAAGAGATTGATCGAAAAAGTTGCGGCACACATCACACAATACAAATCGCCAATCGCAAAAGACAAGTCATCGCCGAGCGTGAGCAGCCCCATACCGACCACGCAGATCGCCAGCACAAAAAAGAATTTTTTGCTTGGGATTTTTTTCTTAAAAATCATCGTAAAAATCGGCGCGAAAATCACCGTCAACGCACAAAGGAATCCTGCGTTGGTAAGACTTGTGTACATTACGCCATACACCGAGAGCGCATACGCTGATGAGAGAAAAACCGATGCCATCAGCGCATATTTGATCGTCGCAAAATTCGTTTTGCGAACTTTTTTGAAAAAGAACGCATAAACAATAATAAAGGAAGATACAAAACGATACGCCAAAAGCGTCAGAGGAGAAAGCTCCTCCAGCGACAAATCGATTAAGTAAAAAGACACGCCCCATCCCGCCGTCACCAACAACAGCATGAGATCCGCTTTAAGCTGCTTGTTCATAAATCCTCCAAAACTTCTGTATGTAAAATCCCATTCCACTCCGACTCCATTGTACCACAGAATGAAAGTGATTTGTAGAGCGGAATTGGAAGAGCAGACGTTGATCAACCTCTATCTTTCCGACTGTGTAAAAAGCAAGAAAGAACTCAGCCTCACATGGTCGGATGCGATGTAGCGAGCATTGACAGCGAAAAATATTTTCGCTACAATGGAGAAGGCGTTAGACCGTCTTATCAATGGAAGAGACTTTCAGAGAAAGTTATTTTCCAATCCTTGGAGGGAGTCTGCCGCTACACGTTCCCGTAGCTCAGTAGGATAGAGCGACCGCCTCCTAAGGTTGCGTTACAACGGCCACCTCAAAAAAAACTAAATAAGGGATTGCAGTTCGACTTTGATCGGGCTATAATCATATATCAGACACGTCCATATAGCTCAGCTGGATAGAG
>JBHBDS010000194.1:0-5084 GCA_041784625.1 Filifactoraceae bacterium | reverse complement strand
GCACCCGAAGAACTTCCTCTCGCCGACTCCTCGTCAATTCCGACCAGCGGCGCAAAGTTGCGGCAAAATGCTGTCGTCTCTCCAGTTCCAAGCGCAAAAACATGATAGCCTGTGATATTGTATTTTTTGCTTAGCGCAGAAATTTTTTCCATATCTGGCTTAAGATGATTCAATACCTCCACCGAGCGTAGCGGCACCATGAGATCACGAAGCCCCGTCGAAACCACTTCCATATGATTGATCAGTTGTTCCTGCGGCGAGCCATCCACAATAGGATGCACCCCGATGTCCTCCGTCGTGATTCCCAGCGACTCGCACACTTTGGCAAAATCCGCATCACGCTTTGTCAACTTCTCATGAAAACGTGGCGGCGCTTGCTGCATTTCTACCAATCCATTCTCTCTTACTTCAACCGACAAGATGCCCGCCTTGGTTTCTTGCAAATATTTTTTGTTCTCGATCATCCCCAGATGATGGAGCAAGAAAAAAGTTCCCACCGTCGCATGACCACAAAAATCCACTTCCTCCGTCGGTGTAAAAAATCGCACACGAAAATCCGCACAATCCGATTTCATCACAAAAGCCGTTTCCGAAAAACCGATTTTTGTCGCAATCTTTTGCATCACCTCATCGCTCAAAGAATCTGCATTCACGACAACGCCAGCGGGATTTCCACCGTGCGGCTCTTCGGCAAATGCGTTGAGCGTATATACATCAATTTTCATAAATTCCTCCCGATGGAAAATATCGATTCTATTTTCGATCCTAGAAAACTACATTCGATCCACAACTCACTTGTAAAGCCGAACATACTTTTCCAAGCCTATCATAGCATATTTTGAGTGGTTTTTCAACGAAAAGGGGGTGTAGCGAGCGAGCGATGGGACTTGCTCCGCAAATGTGCCTCGCACATTTTCTATCACGCCGGAGTTCGCTCCGCTCCTCGTTCAAGTCCTTCCACTTTTTGAGCAACAAAAAAAGGTCTGCTTTGCGACCTTTTTCGTTTCTTTATTGGTGCGAGCGATGGGACTTGAACCCATACGTACATACATACACATGCCCCTCAAACATGCCTGTCTGCCGATTCCAGCACGCTCGCATTACCAATCTATAATACAACATTTACTCAGTGATGTCAATTACTTACAATAAAAATATTTTCAATTCCGTTGAATAGTTCAAAACTATTTGATTGGAGCTTTCCTTGCACTTTATTGTTGTAGATGACATAGTTGTTTCGAAAACCGATTCCAAGATATGGCATCAGCTGATGCAGTTCCTCTTGTGCAAGCAGATAATTTTGCATCTGGAATGTCTTGTTCCCTTGCTTGTAGACGGATTCCATCAGCGTGTGAAGTTTTTCGAAATTGTATGGAAATAGTTTTGGATTACTCGCAAAGATTTTTGCAATATCTTTATCGACGGGTGCTTCGTAGCTGAACACCCCGATGTCAAAGCTCCCATTTTCGATCGCTTGACGAAGCTCTTCTGCAGCAAGTCCTACCACATCAGAGTCGAGTCCTGCCAGTGCGATCTGATCTTTGATGAGATACGCCATGCGAGTTTTCATCGGATCGGCCTTGTCTGTTACAATTTTTAGTCGCTCAGGTATCGTACCAATCAGCGAAATTTTTTTGATGCTTTCTTTATCGTACAAAGTATTTTGCAATAGGTTCAGCTCCGATCCATTGGCGATCGGGATTTGACTTACTTTTGCTTCTTGGCGATATGCGTCGCTGAGCCCGAGGTCGATGTCGATAATTTTTGCGATCTCTCTTCGGTTGTAACTCTGGTCAAATGGTGCTTTGCTCCCGTTGAATGCGATAAAATCAAAAGTTCTCGACTGATATGAATTGTTGTGAAAGACATCGTAATCATGTTTGTTGAGCTCGTAATATTCGCTTTCGATGAGGTCGGTTTCTTTGGCGCTAAACATATTTTTTCGGATGGTACTGTCGGCATAGATCATCGCTTTGATTTCGTTGATGTATGGCTTTGCACCGTAGTATTCCGAGTTTTTTCGTAGCAATATGGATTTGCCTTTGTTGTACTCTTCCACTTTGAACATTCCATTGCCGATCACGCCAAAAGCATTGTCGGAGAGTATGGTTTTTGCGCCTTGAGATTTTGGACTGATGATCGGAAAAATCAGATTATACACTTCGAGTGCGTTCGGATTTTTGAGCTCAAAGGTCACCGTGCTTCCCGATGCGGTTGCTTTGCTGATATTTGCGACAAGATTAAAATACGGACTTTCCGGATTTGCCACAATGTGATTGAAGGTGTGCACCACATCGGATGGCATCACTCGAGAGCCATCGTGCCAGCGTGCAACATTATTCAGTGTAACCGTGATCGATTTTCCTTCTTCACCCACAGTGTAGCCTGTCGCAAGCTCGGGCACTAGATTGTAGTTGCCATCATATTCAAAGAGCGAGTCGTAGATCAAGCGAAAAAAGTCGTCCATCGACTTGTCGTTGTTTTTGTACGGATCGACCGAGCCAAAGCGTGAGATACCAATTTTGAGCTGCCCTCCTTCGACTGGAATCACTTCTTTCACCACTTCTTCGACAACAACAACTTCCTCTTCCTCTGCTACGACGGGATTTTCTCTTGGATAATATGCCCACAGCAGCAACAAAGTCACGACAAAAACGCCCAGCACACCTGCCGAAAGCATATAAATTTTTTGTTTTTTGTTGTATTTTGGTGGAGAAAAATCTCTTTTTTCTCGCTTTATGATTTTTTTACCATTCATTTGATTTCCTCAAGTAGATTCTCTATTTGCTGATGCAAATGCTCCAGCGTCGTCGAATTGTCGAGAACATAATCCGCTTTTGATTTTTTCTCCTGTTGTGTCATTTGCATCTTGTCCACCGATTGAATTTCTGCAACGGTCTTGTTGGAGCGTTTGCTCGCACGGCTCCAGCGAGTATCATCTTCGCAGTAGACGGCGATCACCTTGTCCATCATTTTTTCGTATCCTTTTTCAAAAAGTAGCGGAATGTCAAAAAATACCATCTCTTCATGCTGATGTTCGCTGGCGCTTTGCATTATTTTCTTCTCAATAAAAGGATGGATGGTCTGATCGAGTTTTTCGAGCTGTGTTTTGTCTGAAAACACGAGGTTAAAGATTTTTTTCTTATCAAGCTGCGTCGAATCTTCCGCTAAGCGAATATCGCCAAAAACTTCGACCATCTTGTCCACATATTCTCGCTCGAGATAAATCTCTTTGACCAGCGCATCCGCATCGACAATCGTGTAGCCTTTTGCAGACAAATACTCACTTACTGTGGATTTGCCGCTGCCGATACTGCCTGTAATTCCAATTTTTTTCATCATCATTTATTGTCACACCAAATTCTAGATTAGAAATTAGTTCTATTGCTCCATGGTTTTGTTCTATTTTTTGTTGCTAGCAAAATTATTTGGAGTCGTACCAATTTTTGGCAATTTTTGCATCAACGACAAGTCGCACGAGAAGATCCGCAGAGTTTTCCATAATTTGCTGAACCTCCTGCTTGATTTTTTGTGCTTCGTCTTCTCTTGCCTCGATCAGCAATTCGTCGTGCACTTGGAGAAGCAGTTTTGCGCTCGGATAATTCTGCGCCAGATGCTCGTCCACCTTGATCATCGCCAACTTGATTATATCCGCTGCTGCGCCCTGAATCGGGGTGTTCATCGCCAATCTTTTTCCAAAAGCACGCACCTGCGCATTGCTCGCCTTGATCTCTGGCACATAGCGTCGTCGCCCAAAAATCGTGGTCGCATATCCTTTTTGCTCGACCTCTTTGACCACATCTGCGAGATACGCCTTGACCTCTTCGTATTTCGCCAGGTATTGGTCGATGTATTCTTTTGCCTTGGCAATTGGAATGCCAAGGTTGTTGGAGAGTCCAAAATCTGAAATGCCGTACACAATCCCAAAGTTTACCGCCTTGGCAGCACTTCGCATCTCGGAGGTCACATCCTCAATCTTCACGCCAAACACTTCGGATGCGGTCTTGGTGTGGATGTCCACATTGTCCGCAAAAGCCCGAATCATACGCTGATCTTTGGAAAGATGCGCCAAGATTCGCAGCTCAATCTGTGAGTAGTCCGCATCGACGAGTTCGTAGCCATCCTGTGCGACAAAAAGCGCACGTAATTTTCGTCCACGTTCCGTTCGGATTGGTATGTTTTGTAGATTGGGATCCAGCGAAGACAATCTTCCCGTTGAGGCGGTTGTCTGGCTGAATGTCGTATGTACCTTGCCTGTCGCTGGGTCAATAATGTTCGAAAGTCCGTCGATATATGTCGATTTTAGTTTTGTAACCTGTCTGTATTCCATAATTTTTGGTACGATCGGATGATGATCATACAAAAATTCGAGCACTTCAATATTGGTGGAGTAACCGGTTTTGGTTTTTTTCCACGCAGGCAATCCCAATTTCTCAAACAAAATGCTGCCAAGCTGCTTGGGTGAATTGATATTAAAAATTTCGCCCGCCAGTACATGAATATCGGATTCCAAATTGGCGATAAGAACGCTGTATTCCTCCGACAAGTATTTGAGCAGGTCTTGATCGATCAAAAAGCCAGCGATTTCCATTTTTGCAAGAACTTTGAGCAGCTTCATTTCCATGTCAAAGTAGACGAAGTCCAATCCCTCGTCGGATAAAATCTTTCGCATTTTAACCTCGAGCTGTTCGCAGCTTTGCAAAGTATTTTTGTAATAGTTGTCAAGGCGAGCTTGGTCTGCCAATAGCGAGTCAATTTGCGCCTTACCTTTGCCGAGAATTTCTTCCAAATTTTCGTACACATCGAGTCCGTATTTATTGTTGATGCCCCAGATGGAAAAATCTCCGCCGTTGGAGTCAATCACATATTCCGCAAGCTCCACGTCAAATGCAAGATTCTCTGCCTCGATACCGTAGCACAAAAATGCTTTGTACAGCGACTTGAGATCGTAGCCCACGATGCGGTTGGTCGGATTCTCGAGCATATTTTTGAGCATCGGAAGCTGATTTTCGCCAACAACAAACACCGTATCGCCAATCATAACATACGCTTTGTAAATCGTATATTGATGGTTGACGAGATTT
>JBHBDS010000193.1:0-8126 GCA_041784625.1 Filifactoraceae bacterium | reverse complement strand
TACTTTTCTCTTCTCGAATTTTTTTCGTCTTCAATTTTTCATCTCGATGTTTCTCTTCATCAAATATTCTTCTTCGCAAATAATTTTTTGATTCGGATTTTTATTGGATAATTTTATACAATTTTGTCTTATTATTTAATCTAAAAAGGTCGATAAATATAACAGAAATAAAACGATATGAAACGAATCCAATAAGAAAATCAACCAGTTATGCCGATTAGAATATGACCTCAGTTAAAGTTTCGTACAAAATTTGGGAGGTTATTATGAAAATCGGGGATAAGATAATGTTTTTTGCGATTGGGCTTGTCGTCTTTTCCGTTGTGGCGGTCTCGACGTTGAGCACGATTGAAAATAGTTCGAACAATCGCCAAGTTGCTCGTGAGAGACTACATACCGCAGAGGAACATCTCTCTTGCGAAATTTCTTCAAAGCTTGCACAAGCGGAGCAGGCATCGATTATGCTTGCGCAAAACGAACGATTTTTGCAAGCATTAAAGACCGATGACTTTTCGCAGATGAAAAATACTTTGGATGAGCTCAATAGCAAATTAGGCTGCGACCTCATCACGATCACGGATGGGAACGGCGATGTCGTGATTCGACAGCACGAGCCATCCAAATTCGGTGACAGCGCTCTGAGCCAAAATTCGGTTCGCCTCGCATTGCAAGGAAAATCCAGCTTCAATCTCGAGCCTGGAACAGCGGTAAAACTTTCTTGTCGTGCTGGTGCGCCTATTTTTGATGAGAACAAAAACGTGATCGGTACTGTCGTCACAGGATATTCTTTTCAAAAAGATCAAATCTATGAAGAGCTCAAAGGAATCCATCACACGGAATTTGCAGTATTTTTCGGCACAGAACTTGTCGCCACCACATTTAGCGAAAATGGCAACGTGATGCAAAATCTCTCAGTGCCAGCGGATATTGCTGCAAAAGTATTATCTGGAGAAGAAGTTTTTAAGGTCGAAAAAATCGGTGGACACAGCTACACCAATCTGTACTCACCGCTCAAAAACCAAGATAAAGAGATCATCGGCATTGCGCTCACAGGAATCTCGAGAGATTTTACCATCAAAGCGACGATTGACGAGCTCATTCACATTGCCATTGTATCGATTATTATTATCGCAATTTCTGTTTTTATCGTTTCTCGATTTGTCAAAAACAGTATCCGAAAGCCAATGCATCAGCTTGCGACAATGGCAAACACGCTCGCTGACTGCAAACTCGATGTCAGCGTGGACGAAAAATTGCTTCAAAACGGCGATGAGATTTCCGAGCTTTCGATTGCGATGAACAAAATGGCGACGCAGCTACAGTCCTACATCGGCGACATCAGCAAAGTGCTCACGGCGATGGCAGACAAAGATCTCACGGTCCAAAGCGGCGTGACTTATATCGGCGATTTTGTTCCCGTAGAAGAAGCGCTTCAGAAGATTCTTCATTCATTCAACCAAACTTTGCTCCAAATTCATCGTGTGGCACAAAATGTAAACACGAGCGCAAACCAAGTTTCTGCTGGCGCACAGTCGCTTGCGCAGGGAGCAACGGAGCAAGCGAGCAGCATTGAAGAACTTTCTACAACCATCAGCGAAGTATCCAACCAGATCACGCAGTCCGCAGAATTTTCGCAGACAGCGAACGATCTTGGACGTCAAACAGGACAAATTGTGCTGGATAATCGCAACGAGATGAAGCAGATGACCGCATCGATCAAAGAAATTGCCGATGCATCCGAAAATATCCAAAAAATTGTGCGTGTGATTGAGGACATTGCATTCCAGACGAATATTTTGGCGCTCAATGCCGCAGTCGAAGCCGCAAGAGCAGGAGAAGCGGGCAAAGGATTTGCCGTCGTAGCGGATGAAGTGAGAAATCTCGCACAAAAATCAAGCGAGGCAGCGAAGAATACCACTGTGCTCATCGAAAACACTTTGCAACTCGTCGACAAAGGCGAAAAAATCGTGACCAACACGGACAATGCCTTTGAAAAAGTGGTTGCGGACATCCGAAATATGCTCGAGATGGTCGAAAAGTTTGCGAACACAGCCAACGAGCAAGCAAATTCCGTTGCACAAATATCGGTTGGAGTAAATCAAATTTCATCCGTCGTGCATCTGAATACGGCAACATCGGAAGAAAGTGCTGCAGCAAGTGAAAAGCTGAGTCGTGATGCGGATATGCTCAAGTCGATGATCACCGACTTTCAGATTGTGCATCAATAATTCATCTGAAACGATTTCGCAAAGTAATCCGAAGAGAATAAATACCGAGCAAGGGCGAGTCCGCAGCGACTTAGTCCTTGCTTTTTTTATTCATCCCTTGACATTGCCACAGTGTACGTGTAAGATGTGAATGAAAAACTAGAATTTGCACTGGAAGGCGTTCGCCCTTGTTTTGCAAACAAAAATCGAGGAAATTATGAAAAATACTTATGCAAAAGTCTTTACGCTTAAAGGCTATTACTTCACCAAAGAATACGAAAAGAAAAAGAAAAACAAAATGCGTGTGCGTGAAATTTTGGAAGAGACCGTTCGAAAGCATTTCAAAAATGGCGACTGCGATATTGAAATATTTTTTGAGGAGACGGACAAAATCATTTTGATCACGCCAGACTCCCCACGAGAGGAAATCGTCAAATATCTAGGCGAAAAATTTGCTGGTGAGTATTAGAAATATGAAAAAATGTGGTATTGCTAAATGAGAATTTCTCGTTCAACAATACCACTTTTTTTGCTTATTAGCTGATTTATACCATGCTGTCATTTTGCTGCGACCCCAATAAATTCATTTTTTTCAAGGCGGAAGATTTCTACTTCCTCGATATTTTTGTTTCTATTTAGGACAGCAAAACCTAAGCTAGTCCGTAGCAGATGCACCGATGATGACAAATCGAATTTTTTCACGGTCATAAATACTCCAGAGCGCCGCACCCCACCATTCGTGCCCCGCATCAAAATAGCTGGAGAAATTATCTTCCCAGCGAAAAACTTCCAAATGCTCAGGTGCAGAAAAAAACGTTTCATTTACTCGGACAAAATCCGCTTTGGAATAATCGCTCCCGTATGGCGGCTCGACAAAAGCGAACCAGTATGGCAGCGGCGTAGGTGGATTCATCGTCGTGACCCCTCGGCTGGATTTTTTCCACAGTTCATCTGGAAAGTAAAAAAATTCTGCCGAGTCCACTGCCCTTGGATTCATCTTCTCATGCTCGCAGGTGCAGATCATATTTTCTCTCATCCCAAAAATTTTTATCGCTGTTTGCACCGCCCTCTGGTGGCTTGCGATGCCATCATATTCGCCCGACAAGACGCAGTAATCCAGCACAAGCTCGGGATATTCTTTGAGAATTGTTTGCATGATTTCTCGGTTTATTTCTTTCATCATTTCTTGATTTGTTTCTCTCATCAAGTTTCCTTTTCGATTTCAAGCATTTTTTATCACAAATCCATATTTTGTATCACAAGTCCACTCGATTAAAGTGAATTTTTTTGATCAAGAATATGACTTGGATTATTTCCTCTGTTCCCATTCGTGTCGAAGCAGGCTCATCAAATTAAAATTGTAATAGCGTCCGTCTTTGTATCCTGCGTCTCTTGCAACGCCCTCTGGCTTGTAGCCGAGCGAAAGGTAGAGTTCTCTCGCTGGATTTCCGTCGTAATGATCAAGTGTCACACGATAGAGTCCCAACTCCTCGAAGCAGAATCGATTGAGTTCTTCCATCATTGCACGTCCGAGACCCCTGCCGCGAGCAGATGCTTCGCCGATGTAGATTCTCGTGATGTCGATGCTGCTGTTTTTTTCGTCAAAGCGGCTAAGATATGCACGCCCAATCGGCATATCGTCGCTAAGCACCATAAAGTCGAACACCGTCGGATCATTTTCTCGCATGATCAGCTCACGAATCGTCTCTTCCATCGTGCGTCCTTTTGAAATGCTCAAAAATTGGATCACGTTCTCGTCATTTTCCCAGCGATTGAATAATTCACAGTCGCTAAATGTTGCTTTTCTAAAAGAAATCATAGTCCCTCCACTTTTTTGTGATATATTGTAAAACGAGCACTGGCCACCTATTTTTTGAAAAATGCTCACTATGCACCCAATGCATCCCCAACAAATGAAATATTGTCTTTTGAATCTTCTTTCTAGTTTTCGTCGATCGCTTTGATAAAACTTCGCTCGAGCATTATTCAGAAAAATATTTGTTCTTTATAACTCATTATTTTTTCTGCAAAATTTTCTCCGCAATATTTCTCCACGACATCGCTGACATATCGACCTTTGTTTTGCGGAAA
The DNA here is from genome assembly GCA_041784625.1 of Filifactoraceae bacterium. Classification (GTDB taxonomy): domain Bacteria; phylum Bacillota; class Clostridia; order Peptostreptococcales; family Filifactoraceae; genus JAUNKE01. The sequence continues at coordinate 3,828 of JBHBDS010000193.1, read as the reverse complement.
TGATCTCGCTTGAGCGTCTCGATCTGTTGCTCGATGGCATGCGCAAAATCTGATTCGTACCTCGGCAGCTCTTCTTCTATTGGCACATCCACATCTCGCATCGTCGGCAGCTCGACAAAAATCACTGGCGGATTCGAAATGCTGGAGCGAATCCAATCCTGCAACCCTTCTGTATCCGAAACCACCACTCGAAGTCCGCACGCCATTGCTTCAATCACCGCAAGGCCGAGACCCTCGTAATATGACGGAAACACGAACAGATCGCTTTGCGCATACCACTTGGCAAGTTCTGCTTGTGTGAGTTGCCCGAGAAAATGAATTTGGTGCGGTGATTTTTGAGCAAGTGAAACAATTTCTGCATATTCCATCGGATCGCTCGCAGACCCTGCTAAGTAGAGCTCTATCTCCACATTTTTGATCCGCTCCAAAGCACGAAGTAGCGAGAAAATTCCTTTGCTTCGGGAAATTTTGCCAGCATATGCAAGACGAACCGGGCGACCTGTCGCAGATTTCTCGTTTGTCTCTTGTTCTTGATCCACAACTACCGAATGTTTCTGGTTTTTATCCTGAGTTATTTCTGCTTCTGATGAAGATGCACTTTTTTCAACCGTGTTCTTTACGGTGACTTCTTCCAATGAGGGTTTCGAGTTTTTTTCAGCGCTGGCTCCATCGAATTTTTTGAGATAAAAAATCTCGGGATTGTATCCATTGCCAACCACTTCGACTCGACTCCCTTCTACGCCGAGCGAAATGATTTCTTGCCGCTGTTCCTCTTGTAGTGCAAAAATCGTTGGGATCCTGCGAATTGCTGCGAGGATTCGCTCTTTTTCAAATGGATTCGTGCCTAGCTGTCTGAGGCAGGTGCCGTGGCAAATCGCTGCAATCGGCAAATCCACATTTTCAACCGTAATCGTTGTTGTAAAATACAAATGATGGCACACGATCAACTCCGGTTTGAATTCGGTGATCGCCTGCGATATGGTCTGTGAAAAAACTTTTTCCAACTGCTTCGCCTGATCTTTTGTCAAATCTCGATAGCGTGTCGATGGATAGGGCATCACATCGCTCATTCCCATCGGATGAAACGGCAGCTCCTGTGTATTAAATCGCACTGGAAAAAGTTCCAGCTGCTCAAATTGTTTTTTGTACTCGTTCAGACGATCCGAGCGATCCACTCCGCAGATCAGCGCCTGCTGATGTCCTAGCTTCTCCCACTGACGAATCAGTTCGGTCGCATACACTCCGCTCCCTGTGGCGTATGGTTTCTGCGCAAGTATCGATAAAATTCTCATATTTACTCCAATAAACATCATCAGCATAGGATGATTTCGATTTTTTTGTATAGATGTCACTTCGAAACGATTTTCAATGCTCTCCATTCGATCTTGGTAAGAGTCTTCGAAGACTAATTTTTTCAGCGGACTTCTTTCTACTATTTATGATACGCCTCATTGGCATTAATTTTGAACGCCCGATAAATCTGCTCCAGCAGCATCACTCGAAACAATTGATGCGGAAAAGTCATTTTCCCAAAGCTGAGCCGATAATCGCCCCTTGCAATGGCAGATTCACCAAGCCCAAGACTCCCACCGATCAAAAAGGTGAGATTGCTCACCCCCGAGATTGCTTTTTGCGAAAAAATCTCTGCAAAATCCTCCGATGAAATGATTTTTCCATCAGGCGAAAGAAGCACGACAAATTCGTTGTCCTTGATTTTCTCCACCATACGCTGCGCCTCGGCGTTTTTGACCTGCTGCTCCTCTTTCTCCGAGGGGCGATCCGAAATTTTTTCTTCCGCAAGCTCGATGATCTGCACTTTGGCAAACCGAGAGAGCCTTTTCAAATACTCCTCGCAAGCATCTTTTAAGAATTTTTCTTTTAATTTTCCAATCGAAATAATTTTAATATTCATCTAGTCCTCATCATCATAAATCGGCTCGTACAAATCTTCTTCGTAATCGTACTCAAAACGACGCTGATTGCTCGTGTGTTCCATACGAAAACGCTCATCGTCCGAAAGCTCTTCCGCAATTTGGCGCTCCCTCATCATCTGCGCAATCACTAGCTCTGCATAACGATCGAGGTCGTCCTTGGGTCGACCAAAAAATGTAATCGCTTGTTCAATGTTTTCAACAAAGCAAAAATCTTGTCCTGCGTTACATTCGCGCACAAAATCCTTCCATGCCTTGCTTGTGTAGGAAGAAAAGTCGCCAACAACTGCCAATTTCACCTTGTAATTGACAGCTTTTTGCAAAATCCCTCCAGCCAATTTTGTACTCAAGTCAAAAAAATCTTCCGACAAATGCTCCTTTCGCAACACAATCCTCTGTGCTTCGCTTAGCCACGCAACACTCATCATTAAGTCAAGTGCCGTTTGTTCATCAGTAATCTGCATATCTTCATCAACAATGACGATTTTCTCTCCATTGTGTGTTATTTCAGTATATTTCATTTTGTTGCTCCTACCTTCTTCGGCTTCTTCGGCTTTGGCATCGGCAGTTCTTCCCACATCGCATCAAGCAATTCTGCCAAAAAGTCTGGATTTTCCACATCATCCACGAGCAACATCGGCTTGCCTCCTGGATATGGCTCTTCCAATTCCGCATCTGGCATCATTTCCTTTGCGGACGAAATCGCCTTCACCAAAAATCGGTCGTCGTAAATTCCGCCAAAGACCTTGCCCTTGAAATACAAAACATATTCACCCATCATATATCGATGGGACACATCACATTCTCGGAGCTGTTCTAATATAAAATCCAAATATTCTTTACTCGATGCCATATTCTCACTCTCTTTCTAACAAATCTGCGAGCACCTCACCGATGTCGCCAATCACAAAAATCGTGCGATCGGCAATTTCATCTGGGACTTTGTGTTCTTCCATATTGACTGGAACATAATGCGCTTTTTGGTTGCGATAGGTCATCTGCATAAATGGATATTGGATCACCACTGGCGTGTTGCGTCCGATGCCAAGCTCGAGGAAGAGCACTTTTTTGTCCATATGGTTGTTTACGAAATCAACATATCTCGCCTTGGCAGCGTGCCATCCTTCGTCCTCCACAAATCGTCCGTCGATGCGAAGATTCATCATCATCGGCTCGCCGCAGCGTGGGCAATACGGAACGAGCTCGGTCGGGATTTTCATCTCGCTTTGCTGTGCGACCATTTGCCGAACCGCTTCTTCATTATCATGATTCTGCTGGTGGCATGGCACGGAGCATTGCCACAGCCCGAAGTCGCCTTGCGTATAGAACAAACGATTTTTGTCGATGCCCGCCATTTGCAGCTGATGATCCACATTGGTCGTGATGACAAAATAGTTTTTCCCCGCCAAAAGTCTGAGCAAGTCCGCATACGGTTTACCGACCTTGACATCATAGCGATTGTACAAAATATGTCTGCTCCACCACGCCCATTGTTCTTCCAAAGTTTCGAATGGGTAAAATCCGCCGCTGTACATATCGGTGATGCCATATTTTTTCCCAAAATCCGAAAAATATCGCTCAAATCGCTCGCCAGAATAAGTAAAGCCCGCCGAAGTGGACATTCCAGCGCCGATTCCGACCACGATGGCATCCGCTTCTTCCATCAACGATTTTATTTTTTCGATTTTATCCGAGTAAACTTCGATAGAGTTGTTCGTCGAGTTCTTTGAATACATTGAATATCACCTTTATTTCTTTATTTTTTTGCAAAAATTCTCGCACGGTTTCCACCGCAATTTTTGCCGCTTCATCATTAGGGAAATGAAATTCTCCCGTGGAGATACAACAAAATGCAACGCTTTCAATACTATTCTCCTCCGCAAGTTCCAAGCAAGAT
>JBHBDS010000192.1:0-4950 GCA_041784625.1 Filifactoraceae bacterium | reverse complement strand
CAATCATTAGTCTTACACTAACTTTTGGTGATCCTTTTATTCATATTCCTTGCTCGAACAATTTTACTGCTCTTTTTTTACGCCAGCAATGCTAACAATTTTTTATGATAGTTGCTTTATGCAAGTTATCTTATTATGCTGGCAACCGCTAGCTTTTTAATGCTCATTACTTTTACGCAAAGTTATTTCTTATGCTGGCTTTGCCAGCAAATTCTAAGCGATCTCGTTTTCTTTTCGCTTGGATTTTTTTGTCAAGGTCGGCAGAATCGCAACTGCTTGATTTTTCACTGTAGATTCACTTATTCTTGCTGACATTTTTTCTGCCACTCTTGCGATCGACTGCTCGAGAAGAACTTGGCTTGAGCCAACGCCTGTTTTTGGTGCACCAGCGATTTTTGTATTGTTTTTTGCGTTGGCGCTTCGAACTCGATTGTTCTCAAGTCCAGCACCTGGCACGCTTTCGCTAAAGATCAGCTCGCCATTTGGTCCGATGATCCAAGTGCCGCCAGAACTTCCGCTACCTCCTGATGCTGTTGGTGGCGTTGGTACTGTTGGAGTGGCTGGTGCTTTCGGATCAGTCGCTGGGTCAGTTGCCGCAGGATCTTTTGCTTTTGGGTCGGTTGATTCTCCTTTTGGATCAGTTCCCGACGCAGAATCCGCCGAGCTGCTCGAACCACCGCCGCCTCTTCTTTTCGTTCCACTGCCCGATGAGGAGCCATCCGACGAACTGCTTCCGCTTGAGCCACCAGATGAACTTCCACCACTTCCTGCTCCCGAACCAGAGCCACCACTAGAAGTACTTTCCTTTACATATGAAATAAGATATGGCGATGATTCACTCACTTCCGTTCCTTCGATTCTTACCATAAATTCACTTCCCGATTTTGTGATCGTCAGTGTTTTTGCGGCAGCGTTCGAGACATAGTCGATTGGTTTTGTGATTTCTTTGATCGAATATTCCCCCGCTTTTATCAAACCAAAATCCACTACTCCTGAATTAGAATCCACCAATGATTCTTTCAATATTGTTCCTCCGTCTTTACTGTACAATCCATATTTTCCAGTTTTTACGACAACGGTTTCATTGTCTTTTTCCACCAAAGTTAGTTTTACTGATGTCATTTTTTCTTTTGTTGCATCTTCATCTGCTTTTCCTGGAGTAAAAGGTGTCACCGCTGGCGATGTTGGCGTTCCACTCACATCCGCACCCGAAATCATCTGCACGCTATTACTAACTGCTTTCGTTGCATCAACGATATTTGTAAAATACATAAATCGATAATTATTAAGCGGCTCTGGTGGATTTATCGTAATTTGTTTTGTGCTCGGATTGTATACGGCATATTTCCATGCATTCGGAATCTCTGTACCAACCTTTCCTGTTCCATCCGAATTGATCGAGAGTGCGAACATCTTGAAATTTACTTTGCCATCATTGCTCACATCAATTTCAATTCCAGAAGATGGCGTGTCAATAATTACAGGAAGTTTCCCGTCCATACTTCTATGGTCGGCTCCGTTTGGTCGATAATCCACTGTCCATTCAAGTAATCCATTTTCTACTCGGCCCACTCTCTTTTCCACTGGCGAGTTCTTAATAAACAAATTCACAGATGCCGACAACGGCTCTGTTTTTGAGTCGTTTTCCTTGTCTGCCAATTGTACATTTGTAGTTGAGACAATGGTAGTACCCTCATTTGAATAGGTTGCATCTCCCATTGGCTTTCGAATTTGATAGCCCGTCAGAGTTTCAGTTTTTGGCCCGATTCGGAAGTAAAATACTGTTGGTTTATTAAATGCTGCAAGCAACGTATTTTGTCCATCCGCAGCAAGCATCGTATCGGTAATTGGAGTTATTGGATTGTCACTATCTTCCAAAGGTTCTAGACTCAAATTGGAATTGTATTTCCCGTTGAAGTAGTATCCCCTTATTCCATCTTCAATTTCTTTAAGCTCCCAACCATCTGGCAAAATTTCTTTTGCAAACACATTGCTATTTGACATTTTACCGTTGACAAAGTCCCAAACTTGAAGCGGATTGATTTTTTGTCCATTGTGATTCCAGCTCACTTTGACAATCGCTGAGTTTGATTGATGATCATAGGATTTTTTCAAGTCCGTTGTGACTGCATTTTTGTATGCACTCGGATTGTTAAATCCATTTGTATTAACCACTGACGCATCAATGTTTTCTTTGTGCAACATCGGCGAATTGTAATAATGTCGATTGGATGCATGTCCTACAATCGTATCATTATTGAAAAGCAACGCTGCATTTTTTATCTCAGATTTCAAATTATTCTTCGTTTGGTTGTTTAATACAAAACTCGGGTCAGTAATGATCGTTGAAAAGCGGAATCGTTGTTTCGGAGTTGTAAAATCATAGCCCGATACTTTAAGTGCTTGTCCGATTTCTTTCCCATCTCTTTTAAGTGTAAATACATCTTCTAACGTTAATGGAAGCCCTCCAACTGGCTGAAAGCTGCCCTCCAAATATTTCATACCCACTCCGTGATAGTCTGTATTGTCGAGAGTGAAGTGTCCCATCAATTCAGGCGGTAATCCTTCGACATTTTTCCCTATCGGCGCTTTTTTTCGTTTCAGCCGAGTTGATTTCTGATTTATAATACAACACATCAAACATCTCGATACTTCCAGCTTTCAGCACTGTAGGATCAATCAGCTCCACTTCCCAATGTGCGAGAAGTTTGCCATCCGCTGTCATTTCAAAAATATTGGAATAATCTGGGTTTCTTCTTTTTGCAACGACATTGACTCCCGCCTCTGCAGTGTCAATTGATACAATCGTCTTTTTATTATTATCGAACTCTTGAAAACTCAAAAATGCACTTAGCTTAAAGGATTTTCTTTCTGGAATGACACTTGGTTTCACTTCAAGCTCATCGACAATAATCAATCTCTTTTTCTTGCCAGATAACATCCCAATATCATACGTGTTGTTCGAATCAGGGAATATAGGACTACTTCGATCAACCCAATTTCCCCCATCCCATTCTTCAATTGCCGTTTGAAAATCATTTCTTGATAATCCTGATGGCTTTGGAACCTTCACAAGCACGTTGCTAATATTGACTTTTGGGTCATTAATTTCGATAAACCATGTTACTTTATTCGGATCGACCCCCCCAGAAATTTCATCCCAGTTAGATTTCCCATAAACCGAAATCCAGTGTGATTCATGAGAGACCGAAGCACTTGTACTCTTGTAAGGATTCCCTTCGACATCCGTGAGTTGCAAAGTATCATTGAGATATACCACCGGATTTAATGTGTTAACACCTGTTTTCTCTTGGTCGGCTGCTAATTCATTTTGCACATAAAGATATTTTGGATCAAGTCTCGTTTGATACGTGATTGTTGCAATGTTTCCATCAGTATGCTTGAATACATATGACACTTCTGCTTTCTTAACAGTTGGGTCAACACTCATCCCATTGATATGAAATGTCCCCGGCTTATATAGACCCGTTTTGTTTTCTTCCAGCAGATTCTTGAACACAAGACTCTCTAGCGGAGTTCCCGATGCTGAGCCATCAACAGTAATAGTCCAAGAAATTAATCCTGAATTCAAATCTAGATTCCCATTCGCAGAGAAGTTTACTGCATCAGCTTTTGGTCTCTTTACAAATTTGACTGTTTTCCCCAAAAAAGTTTGGTTTCCTGTTATGGTTTTGTCTACAAACTCGAAAATTTCATTTACATCAATCGTAACACTTTGTCCGACCGTAGCAAATTTCGGATCCGATAGATCGGTAAAATGAATTCGAATTTGCGCTGTTGGATTATTTACATATTCAAATGTTCCAATTGTCACTTCATCAACTTTGATTGGTAGCCCAGAAACTGGTACAAGTATCTTTAGTTTTTCGTCAATTGGTACTATGATCGTATCTCCTTGATTTGCTACGCTAAAATCATCCAGAACAATTTCTCCTGTTACCGAAACTTGATCGTTTACATTGACCGAATTTGTAATGGGCTGATCATTTTGCTTCGCTTCATAAGTCGGAACTTGTGTGCTTACTTCGCTCAAAGTTTTTTCCGCAGCAAAAGAACCTATAGGAAACATTCCCACAACTACTGCGATCGCCGTCATCATGCTTAGCCATTTTAATCTTTTTTTCATATGTCCCTCTTTCTGCGTTATTCCTTAGCGCAAGTCTACTCCCTTTTGTCCATTCGTCTCGAATTTGCTATCTAATTCAAAATGTCGATTATAATTAAGGAAAATTTTCTGACACAAATCTTTAGCTTATTTTACTACAGTTTTTCTGTTTTGTCTCGATTATTTTTTGTGTGAAACGCTGATGAAAATGTAACCTCTGAATAATAATAAATTTGTTCCAATTTTGCATCGTCTGATAAAAATGGTCGCAAAAAAACTCACTGCTTCTTTCCATCGTTTTGGAGCGAAAGTTGCAGTGAGTAAAAAGTTTTATTTCAGCTTCATTATTACATAATCTGTCTCTTATGGAATATTATCTGCTTTGATTTATTTTATTTTTAGCCCGACTTGTTATTGATCTTGTTTCTGTGTTGTCCGATTGAAGAGCCTCTAGTCATCCTCTCTCATAGAAAGTTGGATTTTTCCTCGTTCTTTGTCGATGCCGATGACGGTAACTTTGACCACATCGCCTACAGATACCACGTCCATCGGATTTTTGACGTAATTTTTGCTGAGTTTGGAGATGTGGACGAGTCCATCGTTTTTGAGTCCGATGTCGACGAATGCGCCAAAGTCGACCACATTGCGCACTGTGCCATCGAGTTTCATTCCGATGGTGAGATCGTCGATGTCGAGCACGTCGGATTTGAGCACGACGGGATTGAGATTCTCTCGCACGTCTCGTCCTGGTTTTTTTGATTTCGGTGACAATATCTCGCAGCGTCGGCACGCCGATGTCGAGTTTTTTTGCTAGCTCCGTGATT
>JBHBDS010000191.1:0-2727 GCA_041784625.1 Filifactoraceae bacterium | reverse complement strand
TTTCAAAAGGGTACGATCTCATTGTGATCGACTCTGCAGAGAAAAATCGAATCGCCATACCACAAAATATTGCAGAAAATGCGAATTGCGTGCTCAACATCGATCATCATATGAGTAACACAAACTTTGGTGATCTCAACTTTGTGTGCGCTGAGGTCGGCTCAAGCTGTGAAGTCGTGAGCAATCTACTTCGAGCAATGGATGAGGACAAAATCAGCGCCAAAGTAGCGACCGCACTATACACGGGAATTTCGACCGATACAGGGAATTTTATGTTTCCTTCGGTGACGCCGCAGACATTTCTGACGGCGGCATTTTTGACAGAAAAAGGTGCAGACCGAAACACCATCGCCAACGAAGTGTATCGCAATTTCAGTCTCGGGTTCCGAAAACTCACCAAGATGATTCTCGATACTTTTACGATTATAAACAAGGTCGGCATCATGGTGATGAGCAATCAAATGCTCGAGGAATCTGGCGTGGATTACAAGGACACCGACCTCATTGCCAATATGGCGATCGATACGAGAGGAGTCGAGGTGGGAATTTTGGTCAAAGAGCGAGAAAACAATACCTACAAGATTTCGCTCCGCTCCAAAGATCTCGTCAACGTTTGCGAAATTGCAGCACAATTTGGCGGCGGCGGACATTTTCATGCGGCAGGCTGCACAATATGCGGCGAATTGGACGAAGTGATCCAAAAACTCCAGCACGCCTCCGAACAACAAATCAAAAAGGACTTACCGAATGCTTAAAGACGGTTTTATCAATGTCATCAAACCGACGGGTATGACTTCCAACGACCTTGTCGCCAAACTTCGGGGAATGATCAAGCGAGGTTATGGCGAAAAAATAAAAGTAGGACACACAGGGACACTCGACCCCAATGCGGCGGGCGTGATGCTCGTGTCGGTTGGTCATGCCACCAAATTTTCAAAATACGTCATCGAAAAGAAAAAAACTTATATCGCAGAGATTCTCTTCGGCACTTTGACGGACACGCTCGACACCTACGGACAGGTGGAAGAACAAAAAAATCCAAAGGAGCACAGCGAAGAAGAAATCCAAAATGCTTTGGCAGAATTTCGAGGGAAATCACTTCAAATTCCACCCAAATTTTCTGCGCTTAAGATCGATGGCAAAAGACTCTATAAATTGGCGCGAGAAGGCAAAGAGATTCCAGAAATTGAGGCGCGAGAGATCGAAATTTCTAAAATCGAGCTTCATTCCTTTGCAAAAAACAAAATCACCATCTTGGTCGAATGCTCTGCGGGGACTTACATCCGAAGTCTAGCAAGAGATATTGGCGATTTTTTGGACGAACTAGCAATCTTGTCCATGCTGATTCGAAGTGAGGTAGACGGTCAATCGATTAAACATTCGTACACCATGGAAGAGCTGGAAGAACTTATTGCACAAAAAAAACTCGGTCAAGCGATTCAAACCACGGAGAATTTTCTCCGTCGTTATCCGAAACTGCAGCTCAAAGGCGGGCAAAAACTCTATTGCAATGGCGCAAAAATATCCGCAAGACGCTACACAGGGAAAAATTATCCCGAGGGATTATACCTCGTGTATGATGGCGCAAAGTTTTTGGGTATAGGCAGGGTGAGTCATGAGGAGGATTGCTTCCTCAAAGCAGATACATTGACAAGGTAAAAGAGGAGCGTATATGCAAAACGCCATCACATTCAAGGAATATATCGAAAAAATTAATATAAAAGAGAGTTCTGTCGTCACGATTGGGAATTTTGACGGACTGCATCGAGGACATATGGAACTGATTCACAAGACGATGGAGCTTGCGGAAAAAGAAAATCTTCTCTCCATCGTTTTTAGCTACGAGGTTCATCCGCAAAATGTGCTGTACAAAAAGCTCGTGCATCTGATTATGCCAGCGCAGCAAAAAGAACGGATTTTGCAGGAGGAGGGAATCTTTATGGTGCTGCAAGTGCCTTTTGATGAAAGTCTGCAAAACCAAACCGCATTCCAATTTTGTGACGAGGTGCTCATAAAAAAGCTCAAAACAAAATATCTCGTGATGGGCGAGGACGCAAGATTCGGCAAAGAGATGCTCGATGCACAAAGCATCAAAGAATATCTCGAGCAAAAAGGCGTGCAGGTGATTCTGATTCCGCTACTCAAAGTGGATGGCGAGCGAATCTCCAGCTCCGAAATTCGCAAGCTGATTGAATCGGGCGATCTTGCCAAAGCGCAGGAATATCTGGGTAGACCATTTGAGATTATGGGCAAAGTCGTGCACGGAATGAAACGCGGGAAAAAAGATCTCGGCTATCCAACGGCCAATTTGGAAATTGTTGAGGATCAAGCGGTACCATCCAAAGGCGTTTATGAAACACAGGTGCTTGTTGGCGAAAAATGGTATAAAGGCGCAACCTCGGTCGGCAACAATCCGACCTTTGGCGAAAATCCCTTGACAATCGAAACGTTCATCCTTGATTTTGACAAAATCATCTACGGAAAAAATATCACCGTGCGATTTGTGCGCAAGCTGCGAGAAGAAATGACCTTTACCAATCTCGACGATTTGATCGCTCAGATGGACGACGACGTGCGCAGAATTCGAGAGGGGAATTGATTGAAAAAGGCGGACAAATTTGATAAAATAGAAAAAAAGCTTGGGAGGGGACCATGATAAGAAAAATTGAAGAACTGCTGATTAATGCAGACCCATCCTCCTGTGTTGTGTTGGATCAAGGATTTATG
>JBHBDS010000190.1:0-3980 GCA_041784625.1 Filifactoraceae bacterium | reverse complement strand
TTTATTACGATTGCAAAATACAATAGCTTTTCCAAAGCGAGCCGTGAGCTTTATCTGACGCAACCGACGCTATCCAATCATATCCAGAATTTGGAAAAAGAATTGCAGACTCAGTTGTTTGAGCGTCATGGCAAAACGATCGAGCTGACGCAAGCTGGCGCTGTTTTTCGGGATTATGCGGTCGAACTGATCAAAAAGCGAGACTCTGCTCTTTTCCAAATCAACAATCTGATCGGGCAATTTGTCGGAACCATCGAACTTCCATACAGTACCGTTCCAGGTGAAATGGTCGTCCCTCAGCTTGTCGCAGGGTTTATCAAAGAATTCCCTGGCATCCGATTCAAGCTGCATCATCTGGATTCTCAAGATGTCATCGATGCCATCACGGAGAAAAAATTTTCGATGGGTTTTGTCGGTTCGAAGCCAAACAACGACTTCGAGTCGCATCCTATTTTTAGCGACGATATGGTCTTTATCGGCCCAAAAACCATTTCCCTTTCCAGCAAAGAATTGGTGCTCGAGCAAATTCTTTCGCTACCAATGATTGTGCGTGAGGAAGGCTCGGGCTCGGGCTCGATCATCGCCAAAGGTCTTGCGCATCACAACTTGCACTATCATCAACTCAACATCGTTTCAATCGCCGAAAGTTTTTATCTTGTAAAAAAACTGGTCGAACTTGGAACAGGATTTGCATTTGTCCCACGATCTTTTGCCGATGAGCAGTGCAACACGGACAACATTATTATTTACGAGATCAAAAATCTCGACACTTACCGACAGTTTCATTTTATCTCTCACAAAAAAGCGGTGCTTTCTCCACTTGAAAATCAGTTCAAAGAGTTTGTGCTTCGCCAAATTGTAAAAAAATAATCCATCCGACAAAATCGTCTCGTAACAATGTGTCCAATATGCGCAACTAGAAAAATTTGAGTTTCACTGAATGGATGACGCAAGCGGACGAAAGGATCTTTCCATTAACTCAGCATAAAAGTAGAGCCACTCTCACACCGAGAATGGCTCTTTTCACATTGGTCGCTTTTATCAACCTTCCAGCACAAAATTTGCACATACTTTTTTTGTCAAGCATTTTGAACTTTTGCTCTGAATTTCTTGTTCTGTCGTCGTTTATGCTTCTTATTTAGCAAGAATAATCCAGCTCGCCAAGCACATCATAGCCTTGGTCTTCGATTTCATTTTTTAGAATGTCAAAAGTCACATTGTCTGCGTGCTCTACGCTCACTTTTTCGTGATCAAGGTCCACTTCGACTGCGCTCACGCCTTCGATTGCAGATACTGCTTTGGTCACTGCTGCCACACAATGCTGGCAGCTCATTCCTGTTACATGTAGATCTGTTTTCATTTTTCCTCCTGTTCGCCGTGTAGAGATTCTTCTTTCTGAAAACCTCCAACGTCTCGTATTATTTCTATCAAAATATTTTCATCCATTGTAGCTAATTTTAGTTTAATCACTCGATTTTTACAATACCATTTTCGATTTTTCCTGATGTTTATCTGGATATTCAATTCTTTTGTCAACGATTGTCCCATTTTGTATCACTTGTTATACATCAATACGGAATTGCTAACGATATGATCCAAACATTTTTTTACGGGATGCAATTTGTTTTTTCGACGCATTTTCTTTGCAATTATTTTATTGCTGTGGTTTGAATCCTCTGAGTCTGAGTGCGTTGCTAACAACCGACACGGAGCTGAGCGACATCGCTGCGGCTGCAATCATCGGATTGAGCAATGGTCCGCCAAACAGATGGAGAAGTCCCGCTGCAACTGGAATCCCTGCTGTATTGTACGCAAATGCCCAGAACAGATTTTGTTTGATGTTGCGAATCGTGCTTTTGGATAGCTGAATCGCTGTCGGTACGTCCATCAAATCCGAATGCATCAGCACGATGTCTGCGGATTCCATTGCTACGTCGGTTCCTGAACCAATCGCAATCCCAATATCCGCTTGTGCAAGCGCTGGAGCGTCGTTGATTCCATCGCCAACCATCGCTACCTTTTTGCCCTCTGCTTGAATTTTTTTGACTTCATCCGCTTTGTCTTGCGGCATCACTTCCGAAAGCACTCTGGTGATTCCAACTTGTTTTGCAATCGCCTCGGCGGTTTTTTTGTTGTCACCTGTGATCATCGCCACTTCGATTCCCATATCGAGGAGTTTGCGAATCGCTTTTGCCGAATTTTTCTTCACAACGTCGGCCACTGCGACGATTCCCTCGATCTCTCCATCGATTGCAACAAACATCGGCGTTTTGCCTTCCGCTGCCAATTGGTCGGATTGTTTTGCTAAATTGGCGATGCTGATTTTTTTTGCGTCCATCAATTTGTAATTGCCGACCAAGATATTTTTGCCATCGACAAGCACTTCAATCCCTTGCCCTGTGATGGATTGGAAATTATCGGTCTTTGCTAAAACAAGTCCCTTGCTCTCCGCATTTTTTACAATCGCTTCACCCAGCGGATGCTCGGAGCCTTTTTCTGCCGATGCGACCAAGCGCAGCAATTCTTCTTCCGACAATTTGATTGTCACGATGTCGGTCACTTCTGGCTTTCCTTCTGTGATTGTGCCCGTCTTGTCGAGAATAATTGCCTCAATCTTGTGCGTTGTCTCCAGTGCCTCGCCACCTTTGATCAAAATTCCATATTCTGCGCCTTTTCCTGTGCCAACCATGATCGCAGTCGGCGTTGCAAGTCCCAGCGCGCACGGACAAGCGATGACAAGAACCGAAATCAGCACCTTGAGCGCAAAACCAAAGCTCTCGCCCATTAGCAGCCAAAATCCGAATGATAACACAGCAATCGCAACCACCACGGGAACAAAAATTCCCGATACAACGTCCGCAAGCTGCGCAATCGGCGCTTTGGATCCTTGGGCATCCTCGACAAGTTTAATAATTTGTGCCAGCGCCGTGTCCGCACCAACTTTTGTCGCCTCAAATTTGATGAGACCATTTTTGTTAATCGTCGCTGCGTATACCGAGTCGCCTGCTTTTTTGTCCACTGGCATACTTTCGCCTGTGAGCATCGATTCATCGATGGTGGTACTTCCTTCCACTACGATGCCATCGACTGGAATTTTTGCTCCCGGTTTTACAACAATAATATCCTTTGGCAACACATCGTCGATTGGGATTTCAACTTCTACGCCATCACGCTCCACCAACGCTGTTTTTGGCGCAAGACCCATCAGTTTTTTGATTGCGTCCGAAGTTTTGCCTTTGGAGACCGACTCCATCGTCTTGCCGAGCAATATCAGCGCAATAATCATTCCAGCGCTTTCATAATAGAGCATATGCACATATTCCGTATGACCCTGCGAAATCATATAGGTTGCGTAAAGACTATAGAGCAGCGCTGCCGAAGTTCCGAGCGCAATCAAGCTGTCCATATTCGGCGCAAGCAGTCGAATCGCCCGAAAACCTACATAATAAAAACGATGCCCCGCAATCAAAACAGGGATGAGCAAAAATAATTGTGCCAGCGCCAGATTCATCGGATGTGTTTTAGGGCTCAAAAATTCTGGCAGCGGTGCCCTAATACCAGGAATCATATGACCCATCGCAATGTATACGAGCGGAATCGAAAATGCCATCGCCACAATCATTTTTGTTTTGAGCGTTTTGATTTCTTTTTCCTTGCGAATTTTATCTTTGTCCACGGTTTCTTTTTGAATTTCTTCCCATCCGTAGCCCGCCTTTTCCACCATCTTTTTGACTTCCGCCATATTGGTCTTGCTACGATCAAGCTGTACCGTCATTCGCTCCGTCGAAAGATTGACGCTAACCTTCTCCACGCCGTCCATTCTACCGACCATCTTCTCCACACGAGCAGAGCATGCAGCGCAGGTCATGCCGAGCACTTTGAGCGATTCGACATCCTTGCTCGGAACCGCCTCGAGTTTGTAGCCGAGTTTCTCAACTTTCGCCAGAATTTCTTCGACATTGGCGCCGTCTTTGGTCTCT
>JBHBDS010000189.1:0-11778 GCA_041784625.1 Filifactoraceae bacterium | reverse complement strand
TTTTTTTACTCTCTTGTGATATTATTCTAACAAACTGATGTTACTCGCCAAACAAAATTTGGAGCGAGCAAATAATGGAGGTAATGTATGAGCACAAGAAAGCAACCGCTAAAAGGTGTCAAAGTAATCGAGCTAGCAAATTTTATTGCTGCGGCGACTGCTGGAAGATTTTTGGCGGATTTGGGAGCTGATGTTATCAAGATCGAAAGCGACAAAGGGGATCCACTACGATTTACAGCGCCGACCGAGGGTAGACCTCTTGATATGTACGAGAACACAACTTGGTAGCTAGAAAATGCGAACAAACGTTGCGTCTCGCTAAATATGAAAGATCCAAAAGGAAAAGAAGCGTTCTTCAAATTACTCGAAGATGCAGATGTACTTATTACAAACTGGCGAGTTCAGGCGCTACAAAGAGCGGGACTTGACTACGAAAGCCTAAAAGAAAAATATCCAAAATTGGTTTATGCGCTTTGTACAGGATATGGCGAGCATGGACCAGATAAAGATCTTCCAGGCTTTGACTTCACGGCATATTTTGCAAGAGGTGGTTACTTAGAAACACTGAGACAAAAAAGCGATGTACCTCCAAATGTTGCACCAGGACTTGGTGATCACAACGTGGGAATGAACCTTGCAGCAGGAATTTTGGCAGCTCTTTACCACGCAAAACTTACGGGCGAAGGTGAGAAAGTTGAAACGAGCTTGTTTGAATCGGCGCTATTTAATATGGGAATGATGCTTCAAGCAGCACAATATCCAGATTACGGTGCAACTTATCCAATCAATATCCGTGAAGCAAGCAATCCGTTTAACGCATGCTGGAAAACAAAAGACGGACGTTATGTTCAAACTTGTATGCCAGACTATAACACATACTTCAAAAAATTTATGGCGACCCTTGGTTTGAATGATTTGGTAGAAGATGAGCGTTACTTCCCAGTGTTGAATCTTCAAGAAAATAAACTCGGTCCAGACATCTACGACAAAATTATGGCGGCGTTTGGAACAAAAGATTACAGCGAATGGCAACCGATTCTAATCGAAGCGGATATTCCGTTCTCGCTTGCGAAGAGCCTTGAGGAGTTGCTAACGGACGAGCAAGCATGGGCAAATGATTGCTTCTACAAAATGAACTATCCAAAAGGGGAAAGAACATTGGTAAAACTTCCGGTGAAATTCCAAGAAATGGGACCTGCGCCATACAACAAAGGACCATTCATCGGCGAGCACGGAGCAGAAGTTCTCAAAGAGCATGGATACTCGGATGAAGAAATCGCTGCAATGATCGAAGATAAAACACTTTTTGTTTGGAGCGACAAATAAGAATTGCAAAAGCTAATTATTAAGGAAGAGAAATGAAAGATATTTTTACACTGGGGATTGACATCGGATCCACATCATCCAAATGTGTGATTCTAAAAAACGGAAAAGAAATGGTCAGCGACGGCATCGTTGAGCTAGGCGCAGGAACCAAGGGGGCGGATCTCGTCATCGAGCAGGTGACAAGCAAAGCGGGAATCAGTTTAGAGGATATTAATTATATTGTGTCCACGGGCTACGGCCGCAACAGCTACGAGCATGCGATGAAAACCATGAGTGAGCTCAGTTGTCACGCAAAAGGTGGCGCCTACATCTTTGGACAAGTGCGCACCATCATCGACATCGGAGGGCAGGATATCAAGATCATCAAGCTGGCAGAAAATGGTCAGATGACCAACTTCTTGATGAACGACAAATGTGCGGCGGGGACTGGAAGATTTTTGGAAGTGATGGCGGGCGTACTCGACATCAAACTCGAAGAAATGGGCGACCTCGATCTTGAGGCGACTGAAAAGACACAGATCAGCTCAACCTGCACTGTTTTTGCGGAATCCGAAGTCATCTCCTGTATGGCGAAAAAAATTCCAGTGCCAAATGTACTCAAAGGAATTCACGCATCGGTTGCGACCAGAGTGGCAGGACTTGCCAAACGTGGCGGGCTGCATCAACCAGTGGCGATGACTGGCGGCGTATCCAAGAATATGGGCGTGGTGAGAGCACTCAGCGAGGAGCTCGATGCAGAAATCAAAATTTCGGACATTTCTCAATTGGCTGGAGCACTCGGAGCGGCACTGTTTGCATACGAAGAGTATGTGAAGAGCCAAAACGAGTAAGGTAACTAATTTTGTAAGTAAAATACGGAGAATAGAAATGAGTAATAATGAAGCTTTAGAACCAAAACCAGCAAGAGTCTTGCTTGGTGAAATCGTTGCAGATCATTATAAAAGCGCATGGGAAGCAAAAAACAAAGGCGAACTCGTTGGCTGGTGTGCATCCAACTTCCCACAAGAAATTTTCGAAACGCTTGACATCAAAGTGGTTTATCCAGAAAACCAAGCGGCGGCAATTTCGGCAAAAGGCGGCGGACAAAGAATGTGTGAAATCGCTGAGAACGAAGGCTACTCCAACGACATTTGTGCGTATGCAAGAATTAACCTTGCGTATATGAGTGTAAAAGATGCGCCAGAGCTCAACGTTCCACAACCAGACTTTGTGGCATGCTGTAACAACATCTGTAACTGTATGATCAAGTGGTATGAAAATATCGCAAAAGAGCTGAATATTCCACTTATCCTAATCGATGTACCATACAACAACGAATACGAAGCGGAAGAAGATCGTGTCGAATATCTCAAAGGACAATTCGACCATGCGATCAAACAACTCGAAGAACTCACTGGCAAAAAATGGGATGAGAAAAAATTCGAAGAAGTAATGGAAATCTCCCAAAGAACAGGCCGTGCATGGCTTGATGCAACAGGATACTCCAGATATACTCCATCGCCATTCAGTGGATTCGACGTATTCAACCACATGGCGGTTGCCGTATGTGCTCGTGGAAAAATCGAGTCCGCAATCGCATTCGAAAAATTGGCGGAAGAATTTGAAGAAAATGTTAGAACTGGAAAATCTACATTCTCAGGCGAAGAAAAATACCGCATCATCTTTGAAGGAATTGCTTGCTGGCCACACCTAAGACATACCTTCAAAGGACTCAAAGACAATGGCGTGAACGTGTGCGGAACCGTATATGCCGATGCGTTTGGATATATTTATGCAAATACAAACGAACTGATGAAAGCATACTGCGGCACACCAAATGCAATCTCCTACGAAAGAGCGATCGATATGCGACTAAAACTAGTTGAAGAGAACAATATCGACGGAATGCTCGTTCACATTAACCGAAGCTGTAAACAATGGTCGGCGATCATGTACGAAATGGAAAGAGAAATTCGTGAAAAAACAGGAATCCCGACAGCAACCTTTGATGGGGACCAAGCAGACCCACGAAACTTCTCAGAGGCACAGTACGACACAAGAGTACAAGCATTGATCGAAGTTATGGAAGCAAATAAAGCGGCGAAAGCAGCAGCGAAGTAAGGAGATGTGAGGATGAGTAAATTAAATGAACTATTTGGTCAATTAAAAGAATGTCCTTTGGAACAAATCGATCATTACGTAGCAAAAGGACAAAAAGTAATCGGTTGTGCACCAGTATATGCACCAGAAGAGCTAATCTATGCAGCAGGAATGATTCCGCTTGGAATCTGGGGCTCAGAAGGCGAAGTGGTTCTTGCCAAAGAATACTTCCCAGCGTTCTACGAGTCGATGCTACTTCGAATCCTCGAGATGGGACTTGGAGGCAAACTGGACAAACTTTCTGGAATGGTGATTGGTGGATACAGCGACACACTCAAAGGTCTTAGCCAAAACTGGAAAAGAGCAATCAAACAAGTTCCGCTACTATATTTAGCGATTGGACAAAATAGAAAAATCACAGCGGGAGTTGACTTTAACGAAAAACAATACCGCAAACTCATTGCACAGCTTGAAGAAATTTCGGGCACAAAAATCACGGACGAAAAAATCGAAGCAGCAATCGTGCTTTACAGCGAACATCGTAAAGCGATGAGTGAGTTCTCTGCCCTAGCAGCAACACATTTTGACAGTGCAGGACCAAAGCTCAGAGCCAAAGTAATGTCCTCAGCATTTGTGATGGACAAGGCAGAACATCTTGCAATTCTAAAGCAAATCAACGAACAGCTTAAGTCTTTGCCAGAGGAGACAAAAGGTTGGAAGAAGATTGTAACAACAGGATTGCTTGCAAACAGCCCATCCATCCTCGAAATTTTTGAGGAATACAAACTCGGCATCGTGGACGACAATGTGAACAGCGAGTCAGGACAATTTGACTACTTGGTAGGTGAAGGAACTGGCAACCCAGTGAGAGCAATCGCACAATGGCTGTCTGACATCGAAGGAAGCACCCTGCTATACGATCCATTCAAACTACGAGGAAAAATCATCGTAGACAAAGTGAAAAAACACAGTGCACAAGGAGTGGTATATCTACTCACCAAGTTCTGTGACTCCGAAGAATTTGATTTTCCAATCATCCGAAAAGAAATTGAAAACGCAGGAATCATGAACATTATGGTGGAAGTTGACCAACAAATGGTGAACTATGAACAGGCAAAAACTGCACTACAGACATTTGCAGAAATGATTTAATTGAGGAGGAATTTATGATTTTTTTCGAAAAAGAACATGAGTTTGTTCGCCAGCTTGCAAAGGAATTTGCAGAGAAGGAAATTAAGCCAACAGCAGAAGAAGTTGATGAAACAGGCGAATTTCCGATGGAGATTTACAAAAAAATGGCAGATGCTGGATTCCTAGGAATTAAAGTTCCAGTCGAATACGGCGGATCCGGCGGAGACCACAGATCCTATGCGATCGTTATGACAGAGCTTGTAAAAGCATCTGCAGTATCCACAGTGTGGGTATCTTCTCCAAACTCTTTGCAATCAACACCAATCCTTCGAGATGGTACAGAAGAGCAAAAAGAAAAGTACTTAAGACCAATGGTAACTGGCGAAAAAATGTTCTGTTTCGCATTGACAGAACCAGGAGCGGGCTCCGACGCAGCATCGCTTATGACAACCGCTGTAAAAGACGGCGAAGACTACATCCTTAACGGACGTAAAACATTCATCACTGGCGCACCAGTTTCGGACTACATCATCGTGTTTGCGAGAACAAGTCAAGAGCCAGGCGCAGCAGGAATCTCTACCTTTATCGTAGACTCCACACTTCCAGGCGTATCCTTTGGTAAACCAGAGCACAAAATGGGTGTGATCGGATGCCCAACTTCAGACGTTGTGCTAGACAACGTAAGAGTATCCAAAGATGCACTGATTGGAAAAGAAGGCAAAGGATTCATCAACGCAATGAAAACACTAAGCGTTGGACGACTAGGAATCGCATGCCAAGCGCTAGGACTTGCAGAAGCAGCGCTTGAAGAAGCAATCAAGTATACAAAAGCAAGAAAACAATTTGGAAAACCACTTTCTGCATTCCAAAATACACAATTCGTGATTGCAGAAATGGCAACAAAAATTGAAGCGATGAAATATCTTGTATACTCAACTGCATACAAAATGGATATGGGACAACCAGCAGACAAAGAAGCATCCATGGCAAAACTATTCGCAACAGAAGAAGCAAAATGGGTTATCGACAAAGCATTGCAACTTCATGGTGGATATGGATACATCAAGGAATACCCAATCGAAAGAATGTACCGTGATATTCGTGTTACTTCGATTTACGAGGGAACTTCCGAAGTGCAAAGAATGGTTATTGCAGCGAGCTTGCTAAGATAGTGGAGGTTTAGATAGATGAAAATTGTAGTTTGTATAAAACAAGTTCCAGATACTACAGAGGTTAAGCTTGACCCTGTAAAAAATACACTGATTCGAGACGGCGTGCCAAGCATCATCAACCCAGACGACAAAGCGGGTCTAGAGCTTGCACTACAGCTCAAAGAAAAACACGACGGAACAATCACCGTTGTTTCGATGGGACCACCTCAAGCAGAAGCAGCGCTTCGAGAAGCACTTGCAATGGGCTGCGACGATGCGATTCTGATTTCAGACAGAGCATTTGGTGGAGCGGACACATGGGCGACTTCGACAACAATCGCAGGCGCAATCCGCAACCTAGAATATGACATCATCATCGCAGGACGACAAGCGATCGATGGCGATACAGCGCAAGTTGGACCACAAATCGCTGAGCACCTAGGAATCCCACAAATTTCCTACTGCGAAAAACTTGATGTAGAAGATGGCAAATTCATCGTTCAAAGACAATACGAGGATCGCTACCACATTATCGAGGTTGCACCTCCATGCCTCATCACAGCGCTAAGCGAAGAAATCACGCCAAGATATATGTCTGTAGGCGGAATCTTCAAGGCATTCAAAAAAGAAATCAAAGTTTGGGGACTCGAAGATATCAAAGACAACCTCGACGTTGCAAATATCGGACTAAAAGGATCTCCAACCAATGTAAAAAAATCTTTCACGAAGCAAGCAAAAGGACAAGGTGTTACACTCAAAGGCCTTTCACCAGAAGAAGCAGCAACTGCAATCTTTGAAAAGCTTCAAGAAAAATATTTTATCTAAGAGAACGAAAGGAATTGCCTAATGAATAAAGATATCTATGTAGTAGTTGAACAGGTAGACGGCGTTGTTCAAAAGGTGGGTATTGAGCTAATCGGAATTGCATCGGAGCTTGCAAAAGACCTCGGACAACAAGTAGTAGCCGTATTGTTGGGAAATAACATCAAACATCTTGCAGAGAATCTAATCCACCAAGGAGCAGACAAAGTAGTTCTAGTGGACGATCCAATGCTTGAAGTATATGCGACAGAGCCATACACCAAAGCGCTCAACGCAATCATCGTAGACAAAAAACCAGAAATTATGATCTACGGCGCAACATCGATCGGACGTGACCTTGCACCGAGAGTATCGGCAAGAGTACACACAGGACTTACTGCAGACTGTACAAAATTGGAAATCGATCCAGAAACAAAACTGCTTCTGATGACTCGTCCAGCATTTGGTGGAAACATCATGGCGACAATCATCTGTAAAGAGCACAAACCACAGATGGCAACTGTAAGACCAGGCGTGATGAAAGCTCTTGCAAAAGACGAAAGCAGAAAAGGCGAGATCGAAGAATTCAAAGTGGAATTTGTGCCAGCGGATATGAACATCAAAATCCGTGAAGTGGTTAAATCAAAACACCAAAAAGTAGACATCACAGAATCCAAAGTTCTCATCTCTGGTGGACAAGGAATCGGAAGCGCAGAATACTTCGACGTGCTAAAAGAACTTGCGGACGAACTCGGCGGACTCGTTACATCGTCAAGAGCAAATGTTGACGCAGGATGGATTGGAAGAGAAAGACAAGTTGGACAAACAGGAAAAACGGTACGTCCAGACCTTTATATGGCTTGCGGAATCTCTGGAGCGATTCAACATCTTGCGGGAATGGAAGACTCTGAGTTGATCATCGCAATCAACCGTGATGAAAACGCACCGATTTTTGGCGTAGCAGACCTTGGCGTTGTAGGCGACCTACACCAAATTATGCCGCTACTTATCGAAAAGGTAAAAGCAGCAAAAAACAATCAATAATGCATCAATAAAAGATATTCAACAACGATTCACCAAAACAATCTAAATTTAGTTACGACACAGCCCCAATATTATTGAAATGATTGAAATCGCCCGTGAGTGGGAAGTGAAATTCATCAAATTAAAAATGAAAAAATTTGAGGAAAACTATTTCATACCAACAAGGGGCTGTGTTACAATAAAAAAGGAGGATGACATGGCAAAAGTTAGAATCACTTGCAACAAAAACATTATCGAGAGATTTGGAGTAAAAAAACCAGAAGGATGGGATTTCGAGTACATAAACTATCCTTGCTCCGATGAAGAACTTGTTGCACAAATCAAAGATGCAGACATCGTATTTTGTGGACCAGTAGATCCATACCGCAAAGAGGTAATCGATCAGCTCGAAAACTGTAAGCTAATCCAATCCCTCGGCGTAGGATACGACAAAATTGATCTACAAGCAGCAAAAGAAAAAGGCATCTATGTTTGTAACAACCGTGCAGTAAATGCTGGACCAGTTGCAGAACTTGCGCTCACACATATCATGGTACTTCTTAGAAGAATGGCAGAGGCAGATGCCAATATCAAAGCAAAAGGATCCGATGGATTCAACGAGAGCTTCAGAGAGTATCAAGTAAAAGGACAATTTGAGCTTAGCTCAAGAACAATTGGACTAGTAGGGCTAGGAGCAATCGGAAAAGCAATGGTGAACTTCCTAAAACCATTTGGATGCAAAGTAAATTACTACGACGCATTCCGTGACGAAGCATTCGAAAAAGAAAATGACGTTACCTTTATGGAGTTTGAAGAACTTCTACCAGCTTGCGACATTTTGTCATTCCATGTGCCAGTTACAGACCAAACAAGAGATATGATTCGCAAAGAAACAATCGCAAAAATGAAACAAGATGCAATTGTCATCAACGTTTCTAGAGGCGAAATCGTAAACAATGCGGATCTGGCAGAAGCTCTTGATGCACAAAGAATTTTTGCAGGACTTGACGTGGTTGCGCCAGAGCCAACAACGCCAGAAAATCCAATTTTCCACATCAGTGAAAAAGGAAAAGCAAGATTATTCATCACTCCACACATTGCAGGAACTACTGACGACGCGTTTATCCGTATGTCACAGTGGTCCTACGATAATATGGTCGCAGTTATGAACGGCGAGAGACCAAAAAATGTCGTTAACGGGTTATAATTTTTTTTAGGAGGATTTTATGGAAATCAAAAGAAAAGACATAATCATCTGCGGGTTTGCGCTATTTGCAATCTTTTTTGGAGCAGGTAACCTTATTTTCCCACCGTCTTTGGGAGTAGCAGTAGGACAAAAATGGTATGTAGCGATGGCAGGATTCTTGCTATCTGACCCAGTACTTCCGATTGTTGGGGTAATCGCAACCGCTCGTATCGGTGGACGTGCAGATGACATTGGAAAACGTGTTAGCCCAGCATTTGCAAAACTTCTTGGAACAATCTGTATCCTAACAATTGGACCATTCTTCGCAGTACCAAGAACAGGCGCAGTTACACACGAAATCTTTGTTTCGCCACTTTTCCCAGGAGTACCTATTTGGGCAACAGCGATCGTATTCTTTGGTCTTACTATTTATATCACGCTTAACCCAAGCAAAGTAATCGACTGGATCGGACAATACTTAACACCAGCACTTATCGCAATCCTTGGAACAGTAGTAATCCTTTCCATTGTAAATCCACCAGGAGCAATTGCTGTAAGAGAAGTTGACAGCGTATTTAAGATGGGATTCTATGAAGGATATCAAACAATGGACGCACTTGGCGCACCACTAATGGCTGGTATCGTAATCACAGACCTTGTTCGTCGTGGATACACTGACAAAAAAATCCAGTTCAAAGCATCAGCACAAGTTGGTATCGTAGCATTTATTCTACTAGCGCTTGTATACGGCGGACTTACTTATGCAGGAGCAACAGTAAGTAGTATGTTCGAACCAGGTTCTGACCGTGTTGCCATTCTAGTTGGCCTTGTTGAAGCAATCCTAGGCAACGCAGGAAAAGTTCTACTTGGGGTAGCAGTATCCCTTGCATGCTTGACAACATCTTCTGGACTAAGCTCCACTTGCGGTAACTATTTTGACTCCATCACCGATGGAAAACTAAAATACAAAACAGTGGTACTAATCTCTGTAGCAATTTCTTTCTGCCTATCTCTACTAGGATCAGGCGCTCTTATCGCATTTGCAGTGCCAGTTCTATTGGCAGTATATCCAATCATGATGGTTCTTATGCTCATGGCTCTTATTGACGAAAAAATCAAATACAACTGGACTTACACAGGAGCAGTAGTTGGAACAGCAGTTGTTGGATTTATCGATGCAGTACACGTAGCATCTCTTATGAGAGGTGGAAACGCATTTGCAGCTCAAGCGGAACTTCTATCCAAACTGCCACTAGCAGGAATCGGATTCTCTTGGGTAGTACCAGCAGTGGTATGTGCGGTAATCTTTGCAATACTTGGCGCTGTGACAGGCAAAAGTAAAGTTTACGGAGATCCACTATAAGATTTGAAATATCACCGAGGAAATAGAAATTATTTCCCTGATGCAAATCAATTGAAAAAATCTTGCCTTTAGGTGGGACGAAATAAGCAAAGCGAAAAACTTCAAACAAGATAGGCTTTGCAGAAAATAGTTTCGAAAATATTTCGAACGATAATAAAACGATATTAAAGAGAAACAATTTTTTAAGGAATACATTTTCAATCCTATGATAACAACGATCCTTCTGAACAAGAGGGTCAGAAGGATCATCAATTTCAAATGAAAAACCTTAGGAGGTTACAATATGATTTCTCAAGCTATGATTAACCTTGGAACAGCAAAATCTGTTATTCGTGAATTGGCAGCATTTGGAGCACAAAGAGCAGCAGAAGTTGGTCCAGAAAATATTCTTGACTTTTCACTAGGAAACCCAAGCGTACCAGCACCAGATGCAGTTCAAAAAGCAATCGCTGAACTAGTATCCAACGAGTCTCCTGTAAAATATCACAGCTATTCAGCAGGAAACGGACACCCAGGATGTCGTAAAGCAATCGCTGACAATCTAAACCGTCGTTTTGGAACAGATTACACAGCAGACAACTTCTTTATGACTTGTGGAGCAGCTGCTTCGCTTAACATCACATTCAAAGCGCTTATTTCTTCTCCAGAAGATGAAATCATCGTGCTTGCACCATTCTTCCCAGAGTATACTGTATGGATTACTGGAAATGGAGCAAAACAAGTAATGGTTCCAGCGCAAGATGATATGCAACTAAACGTAGAAGGAATCCGTGCTGCGATTACTCCAAACACAAAAGGGATCGTAGTAAACTCTCCAAACAACCCATCAGGCGTTGTATACTCAAGAGCTGAACTTGAAAAAATGGTAGCAGTGCTTGAAGAAAAATCCAAAGAGTATGGACATCCAATCTACCTAATCACTGACGAGCCATACAGAGAGCTTGTTCTTATGGACGGCGTAGAAGTTCCATTCATCGCTGAAATGTACAACAACACAATCGTATGCTACTCTTGGTCAAAATCACTTTCTCTACCAGGAGAACGTATCGGATACGTACTTGTACCAAACAAAGTAGAAGACAAAATGGTAATGCCAGCGGTAGCAGGAGCAGCTCGTGTTCTTGGATACGTTTGTGCGCCAACTCTATTCCAAATGGTAATTGAAAAATGTATCGACGTTGAGCCAGACGTAAGCGTATACAAAAAGAACAGAGACCTTCTATACGATGGACTAACAAAAATGGGATACACTGTTGCAAAACCAGCAGGAGCATTCTACCTATTCGTAAAAGCTCCAGATGGAAACTCTGAAGCATTCTCCGAAAAAGCAAAAAAATACGATATGCTAATCGTACCAGGAACAGGATTCGGAACAAAAGAATATATGAGACTTGCATTCTGCGTAACAACAGAAAAATGTGAAAAATCTCTACCAGTATTCGAAAAACTAATGGCAGAATACAAATAAGACTTCAATAATTTTTTGGATACCAGAGGGTGAACAAAAAACGAAAAACTAAATAATAACCTAAAATTTTATCGGAAGAAAACAGCGAGCTCAATCCTGCTCGGTGTTTTCGGCGTACTTATTCTTTGTTTATTGCTTCGCAGTGGAAAGTTATTTTGGATGTAAAATGAAATAATTGCGACTTGAAAGCTGAAAATTTTTATCGGCAAAGAAATTCGTATGTTGAAAAATTTTTTTTGCAAAATCTGTA
>JBHBDS010000188.1:0-3042 GCA_041784625.1 Filifactoraceae bacterium | reverse complement strand
GCTTGAAAAGTTCTTTTTGCTGGATGAAGATTCTCATCTCTTGCTGCTTTTGGCACGGCCGCTTTGATAATATCCACAAGCTCAAAAGTCGTTTCGATCGGCTTTTCTTTTCTCCGCTCGACAATGAATTCTGCAATCCGCTTGTGCCAATTTTCTTCGCCATAATCTCGGATGATTTCCGAAAGCTCCTCGAGGGAATAACTGTTCACCACTTCGTATGCGCTGAAATCGCTACTCGCATCCATACGCATATCGAGCGGCGCATCATTCATATACGAAAATCCTCGTTCGGGATTGTCGAGCTGATATGACGACACGCCCAAGTCCAAAAGAATTCCGTCAATGCCATCAATCTGTAGCTCTTCCAGTTTTTCTATTAGATTTTCAAAATTGCTGTGCACCAAAATCACTCGATCCAAATACTCAGCGAGAACTTTTTTTGCATTTTCGATTGCCTCAATGTCTTGGTCAAATGCAATCAATTTTCCGCTTTTCAATCTTTTTGCTATCTCGAGCGAATGCCCTGCTCCCCCGAGTGTACCGTCTACATAAATTCCATCGGGTTTGATATGAAGCGACTCGATACATTCTTCCAAAAGCACAGATATATGCTTAAATTCCATTTTTCTACCTATCTATTATTTCTTTTTATTCGCTTTGCTTGCGTGAAAAAAATGATTGCTTCCATCCACGCCCTCTCGATACGGCGAGTTTACTCCGTTTTTTGCAAAGAGCAAAATTATTGCAACTCCAGCAACAATCATCACAATACTTGCAATCTGCGCCGCTCGTAGACTACCCAGCATCAACGAGTCGGTTCGAAGTCCTTCGATAAAAAAACGCCCCACCGAATATAATATCATATATAGCGCCGTTATTTGACCATCGAATTTTTTATTTTTGCTCAAGCGAATCAACAATGCGAATATCAAGAAATCCCAAATCGATTCGTAAAGAAAAGTCGGGTGTACTTTGGTTCCATTAATCGTAATCGCCCAAGGCAAATTCGTTGGTCTGCCATACGCTTCTTGATTCACAAAATTTCCCCAGCGTCCGATCGACTGAGCCAGCGCAATAAATGGCGCAATCACATCCGCTGCTTTGATGATTCGCATTCCTTTGAAATACGCCACCAAAATTCCTGCCAGCGCACCACCAATCAATCCACCATGAATCGCAAGCCCTCCTTGACGAATATTGATCATCTCGGCAAAACTCGAATACATATCTAGATTGAAAATAACATAATACGCCCGAGCAAATACGATCGCAGTCGGCAGCGCGGCGAGTCCAATGTCCAAAAAGTCGTCCTCACGAAACCCTTGCGACTTTCCAAACTTCATCGACAAAAACACAGCCAAGACCATCGCTGTCGTCAGGATTATTCCATACCAAGTGATTCCAACCCCAAAGATCGAAAAAGCTGTTGGGTTCATCGCTACCTACTTTCTATCGGATTAATAATCGAAATCACCGACATTTCTTCATCAAAATGCTCTCTGAGGCGAGCGTTGGCATCCTCGATTGTAATTTTTGTAATACAATCGTAAATTTCAAAATAGTTGATTCCCTCAAAATAATGATTGAGGAATGAATTGGCAATTCCTTCAATCGAGTCGAAGCTGCGAACAAAACTTCCCAGTTTCATCTTTTTGATACGCTCAAAATCTTCTACGTTGAGTCCATCTTTTTTTGCTTGCTCAATGGTCTCGAGAATTTTTTTGTGCACTTTTTCAATATCTTTTGACTCGCCCGCAATCACAGAATATCCGTAGTCCATATGCGCATTATACTCACATGAAATTGGTTCAAAAATCAATTGGTTTTCATAGAGATATTCATGAAGATCGCTCCCTTTGCGGAAAAGACAGCCGAAGATAATCTCTAGTGCAATCCCTTTTTGGAGAAGCTCACGCCCTTCGATTTTTTTGTCCCAGCGGTCTTTATAACCGATCGAGAAGAGCGGCAGTGAAATCTCCATCTCGTTGACTATTCTTTTCTGCGCAATTTGATTTGGTTCGACCGAAGCAATTCTCTGGATGGATTTGCCCTCCATATAGTCCGGCATCGGAACTTTTTTGATAGTCGCTTGAATTTCGTCCCAATCCAAATCCCCAATCACAAACAATGCCATATTCGACGGCGCATAAAAAGTTTTGTAGCATTCATAGAGCTCTTCTTTTGTGATTTGATGAATGCTTTCCACCGTTCCAGCGATGTCGATGCTGTTTGGATGATTCACATACATCGCTTTGAGTGTATTGAAAAATAGTCGCCAGTCGCTGTTGTCGTCGTACATTTTGATCTCTTGAGCAATAATCCCCTGCTCTTTTTTTACATTCTCATCCGTAAAATGCGGAAGACTTACATACGAAAGCAAATGTTCCAGCGCTCCGTAAAAATTATCGGTTGTGCTAAACAAATATGCTGTCATATTGAAATTGGTAAAAGCATTGGCATTAGCACCATATTTTGCAAACTCGCCAAAAGCATCCGACCCGTCTGGCTGCTCGAACATTTTGTGCTCCAAAAAATGAGCAATTCCGTGGTTGAGATTGATTTGCTCCCCGCTTCGCTCTGAGATAAAACTCAAATCATTTGAACCATAGTCCGTCGCGAGCACCGCATATTTTTTTGTAAATCCCTTTTTGGGCATATAAAACACATTGAGATTGTTCTCCATCTTCGTGTGGAAAAGCTGTTCTCCAAACATTGTATTATTCATTCACTACCTCATTACTTGTCAAAAAATAAATTGTGTCGAGTTTCACTTTTTGTGCCACTTCAACCACTTCTGCGAGCGTCACTCTTTGGAGTTTTTCAATTACAGTCTCTGGTGTTTCGTTCATCCCTTGGAGGCTCAACATATAAATATAGTCTGAAACCGCCGAAATGGAGTCGCTCACCGACCGAATTTGGTTGATGATATATCTTTTTGCGTTTTCAAACTCGTTATCCGAGATGTTGCCTGCTTTCATATCATCAACTTCAGCAAAAATCAGTTTTTTTGCACGCTCAAAATCCGTCACTTCAATCCCAGCT
>JBHBDS010000187.1:0-4699 GCA_041784625.1 Filifactoraceae bacterium | reverse complement strand
AAATTTTCTACCGAGGTGCGAAAAGTAATTTACACAACTAATGCGATTGAAAGCCTCAATAGCACTTACAAAAAACTCAATCGACAACGCTCGGTGTTCCCTAGCGGGAAAGCCTTGCTAAAGTCCTTGTATCTCTCCACCATGCAAGCAACCAAAAAATGGACTATGCCACTGAAAAATTGGGGCAAAGTATATGGAGAATTCAGTATTATGTATGATGGGCGGATGCCCCTTTAGAAAAAAATGGCAGCAAAATACCACTCGAAAACCCGAGTGGCACTTGACATGCGATTATTCATCGAATATATTTAGATTGAAGAGATAGCAGCTTTTCTGCTGCTTCTCCAATAAATTTTTCTACCATAAAAGCAAATTTACAGAGAATTTCTCACACACCCGAAAAAAGCAACTCAATAGTATTGTGTTACCCATTGATTTTTCTCCTTACAGAGTCGAAAACTTCTGCATGGGAGAGTCGGACACTCGATTCCTCAGCAAAAGAATCTGCTTCATCGAGCCTCCCTTCCACGCTGTCCACAGTAATCACTGTCACAAAGGAATTTTCGTCACAGACAATGTCCATCGGATTGCTCGGCTTGTTGAGCGGTTCGCCATCCATTAGCATACAAAGTAGATGCAAATCGAGAGCAGCTCGTGCATCCTCAAGAATTTCTTCCAAAGACTCTCCTTGCGCATTACATCCTTCAACATCTGGGAACTCACCCCAAAAGCCATCCTCTTCATGTATTATTATTGGGTAATGGAACAACATAGTCAACCTCATTTCTCGACAGAAGCGATTATTTTAGATTATGCTTCTGAATTATTTTGTTTGCCAAACTGGATTAATTTCCTTGCTGTCCACAGCAATCACTTCTCTCTTGCCATCCTAATACCATCCTAAACGTCGACACGTACTTTGTCAAGACAGATTCGATGCACAATCAACAGAGATTGCTATCTTTCCTGCGCATTCGATATTAATAGAGTTTCTTACCACAAAATTTGAGCCATTTCGGCAAGGTCAAAGTTTTCTTTGCAAATTTATCTTCTTTTGCAAGATCGACATCCAAGACATCCTCTCTATTTTCAGTCTGAATAAAAATTTTTTGATCGATGATTGACACCAAAAGTTATTTTTGCGTTGCAAATTTTTTGCGCAAAACGAATAAAAACACAAAACAAAAAAATTTATTTTATATCATTTTTTTGGCACAAATTCGTGAAAAATGCACAATGTAGTTGGTTAATGAGCAAAACTCTGTTATAACAACAGTATTTATAACTGTGAAACAAAAGGAATTTCAAGCAAATATTAAAAATGTGCACTAAATATTTTCCTTGTTTTTGTGACAATAAAATGTGTTGCACTTGTTTATTTTGTGATATAATTGGGAAAACAATATCCGAACATCCATGAAATACTTTTTGACGCATACGGGGAATCGACAGAATGAAAATTGTGTTAATGGAAGGTATTTTTTTAGGAATGATAAAAATAACAAATGAGGGGGGACTTATATGATTGAGTCTAAACGAAAAAAACTAAGCATCGCTAGTCTGCTCATGGCGATGGTAATCACACTCACCACCATCCTGCCAGGCGGTATTGCGTATGCGGATGATCCAGAGTTGAATTTTGCTAACGAGTCCTATTCGGTTAGTAAATTTGACGACGAAACGGACACCACAGCAGATACAATTGTCGCCAGCGTAAAGTATGCGATTGCAAAAGGAAATGATGCTTCAAAAGCATACAAAGAAGGGGACACCATCGATGCGATTGACCCAGCGAAAGCGAATTATCTATGGGGATCTATCGAAGTGCCTGTCAGTATGGATCAACCGAATACTTTTATTCCAGGAAATGTTCTGAGCTTTGATGTGACATCAGATTTTTCTGTTAAGAAAGATGGTCCAAAAGTTGTTGAAGCAAAGGACAGCAATGGCGATTTGCATCCGATTGGAAATGCATATTTTGACACTACATCTGACGGAAAACTTAACGTGAAAATTATTTTCGACGGGCCAAATGCAGTGTTTGGAACTGCTGATAAAGTAGTAATCGATTTTGGATACTACATCAACTACAGTGGTGATGAAACTAAGGAAACAACAGTAAATATTTTTGGCAAAGATTTCAAACTAAGTCCACCTCCTCCACAAACAGGATATGAAGCGACAAAATCTGGAGCGAAGGTAGATAAAGAATTCAAAGTTGAATGGACGATTGAAGTATGGGGAAAAGACACTGCATCCAAACTTGCAGGAGGCAATATTGTCGATGACCTTAGCAAAGCAGGCGAATATGTCGTAGATAGTTTTGTAGTAAAAAATGAGGGTGGAACCACTCTATATGATTCATCGGCTGATTTAGGTGATCCGAAAAAAGTGCAATATGATGCTACGAAAAAAGAATTAACATACACATTCCCAGATGATGCTTCAAACGAAAAACAAATCATTACCTATCAAACAAAACTCTCCTTAGATGAAATCAAAACATTGGTTAAGGGGAAAATCAGTTTTGATAATACCATGATCTTCACTAGCAATGATGGAGACAAAATTCATAGAGAAGCGAAGGTGGAAATTCCTAGGACTTCGATGATCGTAAAGGCTGGTCTTGCGATAGAGTCGGATCATTATGATTATTATCCAACGGGAACCCTAAAGCACCCAACTGCAGAACCTAGTAATGAAAACCCCGAAACACTTACATTTTTTATCCGTGCAAACAAAGATAAACATTCTCTAGAAAATGTTGTTATAAGAGA
Source organism: Filifactoraceae bacterium (assembly GCA_041784625.1). Lineage (GTDB taxonomy): Bacteria > Bacillota > Clostridia > Peptostreptococcales > Filifactoraceae > JAUNKE01. Next base: position 1,922 of record JBHBDS010000187.1, on the reverse strand, counting down.
CAGTTTGAGCAAATACTTGACTTTGATAGAGTACACAGCATATAAAAGAAATGACACTGACACTGATTGGGAAGCGATCACGCTTTCTTCAGGGCCATCTGCGGGCGCAAGCACTGGCATGGAATTCAAATTTGGCCATATCGATACAGAAATTGCTTTAAAATTGAAAGTGAAAATTGCCCCTACGTTTGCGGAGCAAGCGGCACATGGGCCGATTTATGTCAGAAACACCGCATCATTAAACTTTGACGTTAATGGGGAAAATAAATTCATCCAAGACGATTCGAGTAGTAATAACTTAGGGAAAAGAAGCATTGCAAAAGCATGGACTTCTGCTGAGGAATCTTTTAAAGACGATTATCTTGGAAAAACCACTGAGTGGAACTCGACTGGAAAGTTGTCATGGGATATCTCAATCAGTAGGGGGAACCCAACTATTACGGAGAATACACGGCTTTTTGACTTACTGATTTATGATACTAAAAAATTCCAAAAGACAGATGTTGTGAATCTTCCATCCACCTTGGACGATAGATTCTGGACAGAGGCTTCACCTAATCGTTCTTACCGTCAGAAGATTGTATCTGTGGGCGGAATCGAAATACCAGAGAATGGTGATTTTTCAAAAACAGATGTTCCTTTCAATGGGGGAACGGCTGACTTCACTGTATATCGTCTAAAAACGACAACAGGAAAAGTGATTGCTGACCTAATTGAGTTCTATAATATTAAACACGCACCAGTTTGGACGCCAATGCGGTTATGAAGATGGGTCTTATCACGCAGGTGGTCTCTCCTGAACAGGTTTTTTCAAACTTTGAAACGACACCTACAAATAATAACATCGTAACCAATACGGTGATTGCTCAATGGCCAAAAGCGTCGGATAACTTGCATTATTATTCGCTTTCGCAACCTGGAGCAAGAGTTTCGCTCCGATACATGGGCAAGGAAACATTAATGCAAGGTGCGAGTGATGATCTTATTCAAAATGTAGACAATTATGATAAACGTGTGGGTGGCAAAGCGCTTGATTCCTACAACATTGAGAAGAACGAGCTCATCTATCGTATTACGATCAACCCAAATAATATTAATTTCTCGGAAAGAGATATCTGGGATGCTGCGGACGATAATGTGGGACTGAAAAAACTCGGAGCAATGACATTTACTGATACTTTGCCAGCTAATTGGGAGTTTGCTCCTTTTGAAGATTTTGATAATGCAAATTTCTTGATTTTTAAAGCAGAGACTCCTGATAGCAGTCCGAATGGACTTGTGGGACTGGTTAAGCCAACGGTTGCAACAAAACCACTAGATATTTCGACAGAGGTTACTGGAGGATTGACACCAGCTGTCTCTGGTGGTACGGCAAAGTTCACTTTCGGAGCGCTACAAGAAAGCTATGTAATCCTGCTAAAAGCAAAACCAAATGCTACGGAACTAGCACGAATCAAAGCAGGCTCTGCTGGAGTTCCGATTGATATTACAAACACCTTGACATTAACAGCGGAGAATGTTGAACTAAAAAATGCTAATGTAACGCAGGTAACACGTATTGCAAAGCCAGCATTGAAGAAAACTTTCATTAAAACGTACTATGAAGCATATGGTATTCCAAAATGGCAGATCGACTATCTTGCTCCTGCGGGCGAAGAAACAAAAATTAAAGACAAGTTGCCAGAGGGATTAATGTTCCCAGGATTGAACTATAAAGATGCGTTGGGGAACATCGTGTTCTCCATCCAAGAAGGAACAGTTGTAGGTGGTGCGTTTAAGTCAAGCGGAACAGAGAGAATTAATTCACTTGATGACGTCAAAAAATATGTATCTTATGATCCAGAGAGTAGAGAAATCACTTTCACGCTACCGACATCGACGGCGGCCAAAGCATATCGCATCGAGTATATCACTTACGATTT
>JBHBDS010000186.1:0-5528 GCA_041784625.1 Filifactoraceae bacterium | reverse complement strand
TCAATAACTCAATCCGATGAATTTGTTTGATAGAATGAAATTTTCCAAAACATTTCATTTTTGTGCAAAAATTCTAAGTACTATTTGACATTTTTCTAATTTACATTTATTATTACTATATAACACAACTCAGGAGGGACTATGCCAAAAATCGTAAACGTTGAAGAGAAAAAGCAGGAAATATATAAATCTGCAACCCAGGTATTCTTTGAAAAAGGATACAGCAGCACGACGCTTGGAGACATCGCAAAAGCAAGTGGTGTTGGTCGAAGTACGATTTACCAGTACTTCAAAAACAAAGAGGAGATTTTTCACGGTGTATCCATTTATTTCTTCTCCGAGCTTGTTTCTTCATTAGACGAAATCATTTCCAAAGATATTTCTCCTGCAGACAAACTCAAGGAGATGCTTGGTGTGTTCATTTTTGAAAATGGAGCAAATTCGAAGCGATTTTTTCAGCTCGCAAAAGTTTTACTGTTCTTAAAGGCGAACAACAGCATGTTCGAAAACAAGTTCAAGTTTTTGTATCTAAGCGTACAGGATATGTTCTTCCAAGTGATTGAAGAGGGTATCAAGACGGGTAAAATAAAATCATGTGAAGCCGAGTCCATGACGCTCGCAATTTTTGGACTCGCACAATCCATCATTCTGCACACCTACTTGAATAATCCAACGAGCAACAACGAATATTATCAAGCGGTTTGCCTAATGATTGATGGAATAAGTACAGAGGGAGCAAAATAAATGAAAAAAAACACATCCAAACAAAAGCCATATGTTCGTGTGATTGCGATCATCATCGTTGCGCTGATGCTTTTATCGCCGTTGATGGCTTTGTTGACAATGTAAGGAGGATCTATGGCAGCAATTGTTTTGAGTAAAGAAAATTTCGATCAGGAAGTATATCAATCGGAACTTCCAGTTATTGTAGATTTTTGGGCGACTTGGTGCGGACCTTGTCAAGAGGTATTGCCAATCGTTGAAGCACTCTCGGATGAACTTGCAGGAAAAGTAAAAGTTTGCAAACTGAATGTCGATGACAATCCAGAACTTACCGCAAAATTCCGTGTGATGACAATCCCAACGCTTATCACTTTCAACAAAGGCGAAAAACTAACAGAAAAAGTTTATCCAAGAAGCAAAGAAGAAATTCTTGCACTGCTTGGCGAAGAAATTTTGAAAACATTGTAAGATTTGTCTTGGTGAAAAAACACGACCTTCTTTGGAATTTCCATTGAAGGTCGTTTGTTTTTGAAATAAAACTGTTCATTTAGTAATTGTTTTATGATACAATACAAGAAGATAGCTGATACAGATGGTTTGCCCTAATCTAAAAAAAGATTGGGGGTGATATAATATGTCAATATTCGAAGCGATTAGCTTGGTTTTTCAAGCAATTGTCATTCTATTAATGGCAGCTACATTCGTAGTAAGTATCATTGCCCTATTGAAAGACGATAAGAAAAAGTCCCGTAGATAGGCATAAGAAAACCACTGTATTTGATCGGTTTACAGTGGTTTTCAAAATCAACTAACCGGGCAAACCGTCTTAAACGGTCAGCTATCTTTTCTATATTTTATCACAAGCATCTTTTCTTTGCAATATCGCAAATTTTTCTACGCTTTTATCTCACTGGACAAATTCCATTTTCGCAGCCATCGTTATCCAGCTCATATTCTTCTTCACGAGTTTCATACTTACTGATCAGTGACGGAATAAATGGTTTCATCTCTGCTTTGCGTCGGTTATATTCCTCTTCGTCGATTGTTTCGTACGGCATCAGCTCATAGAATGCATCGTTGAGCGGAATAAAGGATACCGCAACAATTTTGTCCCAATTCTCCCACACAAATTCTTCGACCGCATCCCATTCATCCTCACGAACATGCACAGTGATTGAGCAGTTGTGATCCACATAGTTTTCCATAAACATCACATAGTTTTCGAGCTGTTCAACCGCTGAAATATCATATTTTGTTCTGCCCTGCGGTGCACGCACTGGGAACTCGACCACTTTTGTTGATGCAGTTTCCATTTCTTGTCCAACTTCTGGGAAAATCGGATAACCAAGCTCTTCGACAACTTTTACCATTGGATCATTGGCAGAAATACGAACTCTTCGCACAAAATATGGTGCGTGGGAATAATGCACGCCGCTGGATACCGTTGGAAGCTGCGAAAGTGTTCCTTCTGGTTTTACCGTTGTGACAAGCAGTGGCGCATTTTGTCCAAGTTCTTTTGCATATTCATCCGCCGCATCTCTCGCCGCCTTGCGCATTTTGCGAAGAAGTTCTGCCTCTTGCTCTTTGTTTAGTCCAACTTGGTTGACCATATCTTGCCAGCCCGTGAGCGAGCATCCCAGCAGACGATCTCTTTTTTGTGTTTTGTCCCACTCTGGCAGCTCCAGCTCGAGCATCGTCATTCGATAGCCAGCTCTTGCAGAAAGTCTCTGCGCCTTGAGCAATTCTGCTTCGTTGAGGAAACCCTCGTCATCCACAAAAGCCATCACGTTAATCGTAGTTAGGTTACAAACGCCTTTGGAGTCGAGCAGGATTTCGCCGCAAGGATTGACCCCTTTCATATTTGGTCTACGAAGCGCAGCCGCCTCATGGTTGATAAATCCTGGCTCTCCAGAATATCTCATTCGCTCTAGCTGCGTATGCAATTCGTCACGTGAAGGTTTTTGCGTAAAATAGATCGAGTTGTTGCTCATCTGTCTATGCGCAATATCTTGGTTGATTTGCCATTTATTATTTTCAAATGTATAGAGATTGGATTTTGCATTGATTGCTTCGTTGTCATTTTGGTCGATAATCACCATCTCCGCCGTTCTTCTCACGCCACCGACAACAACATTTTCGCCAATGATATTTGCAATATCCATACAGTCTACCGAAGTCAGACGAACTTTCTTTTGCGAAATGCTCAGCGCACGTTTTTGGATGACGATATCGATTTTGCGGAACATACTCTTGAGGCTCTCATGTCCTGATGCAGTCCCCCCGAATTTGCGAAGTCTCTCCCCTTTTTCACGAACATTGGAGTAGTCCACAAAAATATTTTTGATTCCACGATAATTGTGCTCCGTCAAAATCTCGAAGAAGAACGAAAGGGACTCAATCCAGCCTTCTTTGGAATCACCCACCACGATTTCCACCGAGTCATCGGCATAAAAATTCAGCGAAGTATTTTCTCTGCGCTCACTTTTTGATTTTGGTGTATAATCCGTGTGAAGCAATTTGTAGTCGGTGCGAATTTTTGGCATTGAAGCCACATCTTCCTCGAGAACACGCACCCCAACCCCACATCCGAGCATCAACAGATAGAACAAATCTTTGAAGGATTTGAACGAATCCACCACTTCGAAAGCGCAGTTAAAGTTTGCGAGCGGATAAGCCTTACTCACTTCGGTGTTACCAATCCAAAATGTTCTTCCCGAGAGGAATTGTCTGAGATTAAATACATTGTCGTAGAGCTGCTCAGCTTCTTCCACCGAAGTCGGCGCAATCGACGTATTGTATTCTACGGCACGTTTGACCGTCTCATACCAATATTCACGACGACCAAGCGAATTGATAAATCTTGAGTAGGTTCGGTAGAAAACAAAGTTTCCAAGCTCTCCCATCGGCGCTTGAGAATGTTTGTAGCGACTGATAAACTCTTCGCTCAGCGTGCCATCATTTTCTTGACGAATCTCTCTGGATTTATTTCTTTCGCTACGATACAAAATATATCGCTTTGCGACATCTTTACGAATCGAATCCATCAAGAGAATCTCAACCATATCTTGAATCTCTTCGATTCTTACTACATCTTTTTCCAGTTCAAATTCATGTTGAATTTTCAGAGAAATATCCTTTGCCAGCTGGGAGTCCACGCCATCCAAAGTTTCCATCATTGCGCTCTCAATCGCTTTTTGAATTTTGATTGCTTCAAATTCGACCAGAGCCTTGTTTCTTTTTTCTACTTTCATTTTCCACTCCAAAAATCATAAATAATAACAGTTTCTTTTCCATAACATTATTAGTACTATACCACAAGATATTGTGTATGACCATCCTTTTTCTCAAAAAATTTTTCTATATTTGGTACAAAAATAAATTGCATCATTAATCATATATTCCAAGATTTTGCAACAAAAAACGCAAAATAAAATTCTTGACACGAAAAATATTTTATGAGATTTTGCCCTTTCAAACGTTCCACAGCAAAGGAAAAATCTGAAAAGTTTTTTCCCCACAAGCTATTCACGTCGGAAAATACTTTTCACACAAGTTATCCACTCTATCCACAAAGTTATCCACATTGCAAGTGTAATTTATTTTTCGTCGATAAATTTTTTTCGTTGACTTCCGATGAATTTTCTATCAATAATAGTCTAAAAAAATAGCTTCCCGCGGTCGATTGATACCAAAAACCACAAAAAGCTATCCTTATTCGTTTTATAAAAACAATCAATACTGTAGTCTAGAAAAAATGCATTGTATTTCTCCCCTATAAATAGCTCCTCATGATAACACAGAGCATTAGCGCCAAAACCTGCGGTTTTATGTCTAAATTTGTCTCTAGTCTATCGAAAGAACCGTGTAGGTTTTTCCATTGTCATCTGATCTTGTGTAGATAACAAAACCTGAGTAATAATATCTGCCAGATATTATCTCTCTCGTTCAGCCATTTGTTCCTTTCGCAAATTTAATGTATTCACCAACTTTTTCTTCTATTTCTTTGGGAGTCAGACTTTGTCCTATAAGGGCAATTGCCGCCTCTTTTTGTCCACTAACATTATTAGGATTGTTTTTTTCAGCCACAATGGTTGATTTTACTTCTTCAACCCAAACTTTGACTCTATCCTCCGCCTCAAAAACATCTTTTCGGTTGACGAGCAAGCCCTCTTCTTCACTAAGCACGATCGAGTTCGGCAATTTGCTTTTGAAAATATCCACTGAGTCCGAAAATCCGTTTTTGTCATCTGAAGTAAATGGAATTATTATCTTTCCATCAAAATCATTCTTCTCAAAAAAGTCATACAAGGCGCGCGGCGGTTCAGCATACCAGTTCGGAAAACCCAAATAAACAATCTCATATTCTTCGAAATTCTCGCCATCCGAAATAACCTCTGGAAAAACTCCTTCTAGCTGCTCCTGTAGAACAATCTTCTGTGTTTCTTTTTTCGATTGAGGATATTTTTCTTTTACCTTAATCGAATATAAATCGCCATCGACATTCTCTGCAATCCATCTTGCCAGCAAACCAACATTTCCTGTCAATTCACCATCTTCTGTCTTTGATACGCTCGCCGAAGTCATGGCGTCTATATCATTTTCAAGTGTTTTATAGTATTCTTCAGCATCAATAATATTCTCGGCTCTCGAAAAATATAGTACCAAAGCCTTTTTGTTTTCAATGTCAATTGGAACTTCGCACACCGTCGCATCGGATGACTCTGCTTCGTTTGTACTGCTCTTGAAAATATTGAGTGGTGTTTTGCTCAAAAAAACAAAAACCACAATAGCTATAATTACAAATA
>JBHBDS010000185.1:0-6511 GCA_041784625.1 Filifactoraceae bacterium | reverse complement strand
ATTGTTGTAAAATGCTCACCACGTGCTGCCGCATGGATAATTTCTCCTGCTCCGATCGATGCAAGGTCGCCGTCGCCTTGATAAGTAAATACTGCGTTGTTTGGAAGCGCTCTTTTGATTCCTGTCGCAACCGCCGGAGCTCTACCATGAGCCGCTTCTTGCATATCGCAGTTAAAATATTTGTAAGCAAGTACGGAGCATCCAACTGGTGCAACGCCAACTGCCTTGTTTAGTAAATCGAGTTCAACTAAAACTTCTGCTACGATTCGGTGAATAATCCCATGTGTGCAACCAGGGCAATAATGGGTAATCATATCCGTTAATCCATTTGTTCTTTCAAATACTACAGCCATTATTTTTCACCTCCTACAATTTTTAGTGCCTCTTCTACGATTTGCGAAGGCTCTGGAATCATTCCGCCTACTCGACCAGTAAAGTGTACGGGGATTTTGCATTCCACAGCAAGTTTTACGTCTTCAACCATTTGTCCCATACTCATCTCAACACAAAGCATATTTTTTGCAACAAGATTTTCAAATGCCTTGTTTGGGTATGGCCAAAGCGTTTTTAGACGAATCAGTCCAGCTTTCACACCTTGTTCTCTTAGCTTGAGCACCGCATTACGTGCAATACGTGCAGTTGTTCCATATGCAACAAGGACAAGCTCTGCATCTTCCACCATAAAGTTGTCGTAGCGTGCTTCGTTTGCTTCGATTACTTTATATTTTTTGTCAAGATGCAAATTGTGCGCTTCCAATTCTGGCGCTTGTAAGTAAAGTGAGTTGATAATATTTGGCTTTCTTTCGCCTTTTGTTCCGTTGGATGCCCAAGTTTTTGACGGAAGTTCACGTGGAGCAGGCTTTCTAAACTCAACCGCTTCCATCATCTGTCCAATCATACCATCCGCAACAACCATTACTGGGATACGGTAATAATCAGCAACATCAAACGCTTCTTGAACCATATCAACCGCCTCTTGGATGGATGCTGGAGCAAAAACTACATGTCGATAGTCTCCATTTCCTCCACCACGAGTAGACATATAGTAGTCGGATTGTGCTGGTTGGATACTTCCAAGTCCTGGACCCCCTCGCATCATATTGACGATGACCGCTGGAAGCTCAGCTCCCGCAATATAAGTAATTCCTTCTTGTTTTAGTGAAATCCCTGGTGAAGAGGAAGAAGTCATTGCTCTCACGCCCGCTCCTGCAGCGCCATAAACCATATTGATTGCTGCAATTTCGGATTCCGCTTGAACAAATGTTCCTCCAGCAAGAGGTAATTCTCTTGACATATATTCTGGAATTTCATTTTGTGGGGTAATCGGATAACCTGCAAAAAAATCACAGCCAGCTGCGATCGCTGCTTTTGCTACCGCTTCATTCCCTTTCATAAGTACTTTAGCCATTTTTTTACATCCTTTCTACAGTGATTACTCCATCTGGACACATTGTAGCACACCCTGCGCAGCCAATGCATTTATCCATTTCTTTTACCGTCGCTACATTGTAGCCCTTGTTATTGATCACTTCTGTGTCAATAACAACAATTTTGACAGGACAACCAGTTGTACAAAGAGCGCAACCTTTACATTTCTCCTGATCGAATGTTACTTTTCCCTTAGCCATTTTAACCTCCATCCAAAAAGTTATAAGCACAGTACTTGTTTCGAAATTCGATCCAAAATACCATACAATAAATCATTGAGCAAGGCTCAACAATTACATCCACTCTTCACGCATGATCATTTCGATTGAAAAAAGTTCATGGTCAATTTGATCTTTGATGTTTGAGATATCGAGTCTACTTGGATAGACAACATACTTTAGAGGGATTTCGCTGAGTTCTTGTACTTGTTTGCACAGTTCATAGCCACGCAATATATCTTCACAAGATGTATCCCACAAAAGATGGGTGTTGCTCACCAGCCCTGTGACTTTTAGCTTGCTTGATGCTTCAATCTCTCGAATATATCGCAAAACATCTTCTGCCTTTGCAGTAAACTCTCGATTTGCATTCACCACCATAAACATATCGTATGGAAATTTGCGAATAACTTCGCTCATCGAGCCGAGTACTCTCGCACCCAGTTCATCGCCGCCAACGTCCATCACATAATGATAACGATCATCCAAAATCGGCACGCTAAGATCCGCAGAAATTGCTGGCAAATCGAGCGTCGAATTCCTCAATATGCTCGATAACGCCTCAATCCCATTTTTTTCAAGAATTTCTTCTTTTTCTCTCGAACGAAAATACGGATTAATCACGTCCAAATCTGAAATTGCGATTTTCGTATTTTCATCTTGGATTGATTCGGCGAGTTTGAGAGCATAGTTGACCGAAAATTCCGTCTTGCCACTCCCGTAGTGTCCAACAATTATCCGAACTCTTTTATCGTTTGTAATCATGCTTCCTCTTTACTTTCCGAGATAAACTTTTGCTTCCTCTTCTTTGTTTAGTACGCGAATTGCTCCCTCAGCAAGCGCAATCATCTCATCTTCTCCTGGATAGATTACAAAGCTCGCAAGTTTTGCCACTTTGCGTTCAACCATTTCGGTGAACATTTTGGAATAAGCAATTCCGCCTGTAAGAATAATTGCATCTACTTCTCCATCGAGCACGGCCACTTGAGCTCCAATATCTTTTGCTACTTGATATGCCATTGCTTGATAGATTAATTCTGCATTTTTATCTCCAGCTTGAATCATTTTTTCAACTTCTCTTGCATCATTGGTGTTTAAATACGCAACGATCCCGCCGTTTCCTTTGAGTCGTTTTTTCAATTGATCCGTCGTCAGCTTTCCACTTTGAGCCAATTTGAGGAATTGTCCAACTGGCAAACTTCCCGCACGTTCTGGGGAAAATGGTCCATCACCATCGAGCGCATTGTTTACATCCACCACTTTTCCTTTGCGGTGCGCTCCCACGGAAACACCGCCGCCAAGATGCGCTACGACAACATTTATTTCATTGTATGCTTTTCCGACAGATTTTGCATATCTTCTTGCTACTGCCTTCTGATTGAGCGCATGGAAGATAGACATTCTTTCGATCTCTGGGATCCCCGAAATTCTTGCAACTGGATCCATCTCGTCTACAACAACTGGATCAACAATGAATGCAGGAACTACCGCTGAATCTGCAATTTCTTTTGCAATGATTCCGCCAAGATTGGAAGCATGTTCTCCAAGCACGCCTACTCTGAGATCCTCAAGCATTGCCGCATTGACTTCGTAAGTTCCGCCTTCCATTGGATGCAAAAGTCCTCCTCGACCAACTACAGCACTGAGATCATGGGGGTTGATTCCCACTTCAACGAGTGATTCAAGAATCACTTCTTTTCGGAATGATTTTTGATCTGCAATCGTTTCATACTTAGATATTTCTTCGTTGGAATGTCTAAGAGTTTTTTCCATCACCATACTTTCGTCCTCAAAGACCGCAATCTTCGTGGAGGTTGATCCTGGATTGATTACTAAAATCTTGTACATTTTCCCTCCTACTATTTTTTGTTTGAAAATTTATCAGCATAAAGAACCGACAGAAGAATCGAATAAAGTTTGGTTTCTTCTGAATCTGCTCTTGATGTCAAAACAATTGGTGTCGCTGCTCCCAAAATAATTCCTGCCAATTTTGCTTGTGGCGAGAAATAAGAGATCGATTTGTAGAGAACATTTCCTGCTTCAATATCTGGCACAAGCAACACGTCACAGCGTCCAGCGATTGGATTGGTGATTCCTTTGTGATGAGCTGCCTCTTCGGATACTGCATTGTCCAACGCAAATGGTCCGCCAACGATACATCCTTCAAATTTTCCTTCGTCGCTCATTTTTTGTAGCAAACCGGCTTCTACGGTTGCTGGCATTTTTTCGTCCACTTTTTCTTTTGCACAAATTGCGCCAACTTTTGGCACATCCACTCCAAGTGCATGAGCAAGTTTGACCGTATTTTCGATGATCGCAACCTTTGTATCTAAATCTGGAGCGATATTCATCGCAGCATCCGTAACAAAGAACAGACGATCATATCCAGGGATTTCGAAAACTGCACAATGGCTGATTGGTTTACCTGTTCGAAGTCCAAGTTCTTTATTCAGAACCGCTTTTAGAATGATCGACGTATCCACGAGACCCTTCATCAGAATATCCGCTTTGCCATCCGAAACCAATTTTGCTGCTATAAAAGACGATTCCGCTTTGTCATTATTATCAACAACTTCGTAATGGTTCAAATCAATATTAAGCTCTGCACTGATTTGTGCAATTTCTGCTTGATTTCCAACCAAAACCGCTTTTACTAATCCAAGTTTTCTTGCCTCCTCAACCGATTTTAGAACATCTTCGTCTTGTGCACATGCCACCGCAATGGTTTTTGGCTCCAAATTATTTGCATACTTCAAAATTTCTTCAAAACTTCGCATCGTTACTCTCCTTGGTTTATCTTAATAATATTCGGGGTGACCTCGACATTACTGACTGGATAACCCACTTGATATTTAATCCCATAACTATCGGCAAATTCTTTGTTGTCCACAAACAATTTCACATTTTCTTCTGTCAAGGTACTCTCGTAGGATTTGCTTGCAGAGAACCGAATCTCCACTTGCTCTGGCAGAGATTGACGGATTTGATCAGCATTATTGGTGTATGTGATATGAATATCTTCTGCTGGAATAGTAAATACATACTCTTGCTCCAGATCTGCTTGCGCCTGAAGATTCACGCGTCCCACGGACATCTTGACTCCATCAATCTTTTCTAGATCAAAACCTCGATCGATATACTGGTTAAAATCATCAACAGAAATATCCACAGTGCTAATCTCTGTAATATTTTGCAATTTGGATGGCTCGCCAGTGATCGTCACCGATTGAATGTCTGTGGTATAGGAATCATTTGCTACCTCTTCGCCGTTTTCGTCAACAAAACGAATTCCAATCGGCACTACCTTGCTCTGCTCGATTTTCACTTCGACCGAAACATATTCACCCTTAATTGATACTCCAGGAACTTCGATGCCTTTACTATCTACAGGAATTACTTTTACGCTAAGCGTATAATTTTTCTTCGCACCATCGACATTGACCGTCCCGAGCAGTTTACTCACTTTGTCCACTTGGCTCTTCGCCCCTTCAACAACCGCTTCTTGCTCCGCAGCCACAAGATCGTTTACGGAATACTCTTCCTCTGGCGTGCCTGTATACGTAATTTCAATCTTTCTCGTCGATACAACACTCTCTTCCAGCGTTATATAAAAATTGCTCGGCTCAATACTATATTCAATGTCTGTTGGAACAGTCACTGTAAGCTCTACTCGATTTTCTCCTGAAACAGGATTTTGTATCGTTGCTTTCACTACCGGCTCACTCCTCAAAAAGTTGAGCAGCGATGAGCGTTTCCCTCTAAAATCGATATTAACCACTAGTTTTTGATCCTGAGAAATTGCTAAGTCATTTTCGTATACATTATCGATATTTGTTATTTCTGAAATCGGAACATTCTCTAATGTTTCTACACGAATGGGATCAATTTTTTCCATAACAAAAATCCACATTCCAAACGCAACGAGTACGCTCAAGATTTTTACCTTAAAGCTCTCGGACAATTTGCCATTGATCATATTGCATCTCCAATCTCAAACAAACCTTTTTTGTCCACCATTTTCAAACTACGCTTTAGGTAAATATTCAAGCTCTCATCCGAAATATTGCGATACAGTTTTCCATTTTCTGCGATCGAAATGCTACCCGATTCCTCTGAAACAACAAGAGCAATGCAATCTGATTTTTCACTAACGCCAAGCGCCGCACGATGTCTTGTCCCAACTTCTTGATTCAGCTCCTCATTGTCCGTGAGCGGCAAAAAACATCCTGCAGCCAGAACACGATCGCCACGGATGATTACCGCACCGTCATGAAGCGGAGTATTCGGCTCAAAAATATTGATAATGATCTGGCGACTAATGTTTGCATCAAGCAAGGTTCCTGTTCGTACAATTTCATTGAGACCAGTTTCTCTCTCAAACACAAGCAGCGCTCCAGTTTTGTTTTTTGCCATCAACAAAACTGCGGCGCGAACTTCGGAAACTACAAATTCCACACTATTATTTCTCGTTGCTTGAGAACCTTTTACAAAAAATCTGGTTCTACCCAGCTGTTCCAACGCTCGTCGAAGCTCTGGTTGGAACACAATAAGTAATGCCATGATTCCAACGGTCATCGTCTTTTCTAGTATCCAACGAATCACTTGGAATTGCATGATGCCTGAAATCTCAGTCGCAAGCAACAAGATGACGATTCCTTTAATCAGCTGCTCTGCCCGAGTTTCTTTGATTAGAAAATAGGCTTTATAAAATAAATAGGCCACGATCGATATATCAATGATGTCGAAAATTGTGATATTTGTAATAATGTCACGAATACCCCACATTGTTTACCTCCTATCTTCTTCACTAATATTATTTCACACAAACGGCGAATTTTCAAGGGTTAACGCTCATTTTCAAATTT
>JBHBDS010000184.1:0-6303 GCA_041784625.1 Filifactoraceae bacterium | reverse complement strand
TCGTTAAAAACCACTCTCCACAATATCACCTCAACTGTTTGAAATGATTTCAAAAAGTTGGGGTGATTCTTATTTTTGTGGACAATATTGCGACAAAGAATTTCAATCGACGATTAACTTACAAAATGTCGAGATTGCAATCTTTTTTTACGATTTTGCTTAAGAAAAATTCATTGTGTACGATATTTAGAGTAGACGTACATATTTTTTAACTAGAATGTAATCATCTGGAGGAATACTTAATGCTTCGCAAGAACGACATTTCCAAGTTACGAAGAGGAAGCGTGGCAAAATCAATCCATATCTGCGTGGGGCTTCCGATCATTTTGAGTTTTATCGTCCTTTCTGTGGCGGTGCTCTTCAATGTAAAAAATTCATTGTGGAGTCTTGCAGAAGACGAAATCAAGGTTGAGACGGTCTCTGTCGCTGAGAATGTGGACAAATACTTCTACAAATTCGACCTCATTACCAAGACCACGGCAAGCAACAAACAGCTCAGCGGATTGCTCGCAAATTTGGACCCAGAGAAAAAAATTCCAGACCACGATGCTTTTGCCGAGGTTCAAAATTCTCTGAAGGAAATTCAAAAAAGTAATCCTGAGATTATCACCATCTGGGCGGCCTCGGTAGAAAGCAAGCGAGCATGGACCAGCAATGATATTTTTGTGGATGAGTATGATGTGAGTGAGCGAGGTTGGTACAAATCGTTCAACAACAATTTTGCCGTCGACGTTCTCACGACGGAGCCATACTTTGACGATTCGATTCAAAAGCAAGTGGTGTCCGTGATCGCGACGGTCAAAGAAAACGGGAAGCTCGTTGGTTTTATCGGTGTCGATGCAACGATTAATACGGTTCTGGAGATGATGCAAACGGAAAAAATGGGTGAGACAGGATATTTTGTTCTGCTCTCACAAGAGGACAATATTTTGTATCATCCAATCGCTTCGGTGGTGGGAATCAATCTAATGGACGCACCGATTGACGAAGTGATGAAGAGCAAGGTCGAAAATCACGAGACAGGACATGTACAATTTAAGGAAAACAATATTACGAATCGAGGATATATCACGACGGTGGGCGAACGTGGATGGGTCATCGTGTCGGTGTTGCCACTCAAAGAATTTACCGCAACATATAATGCGCTTCAGCTGATGCTAATCATCATCTTTTTGATTACGATTGCGGTGCTTTATGTGATGATCACCTTTGTTGCAAACAAAATCGGTAGACCGCTCAAGAATCTGCGTGATGCAGCCAATCAGATTGCGGATGGCAATCTCAACGTGCAAGTTGATGAGAATGTTGACAATGAAATCGGATTGGTGGCAGAGTCAATTGCACGCACAGTGGCAAGGCTCAAGGAATACATAGAGTATATCGAAGAGATTTCGTATTCGCTCGACAAAATGGCACAGGGCGATATGCGTGTGCGCTTGACCAAAGACTACCACGGCGAGTTTGGCGCAATCAAAACGTCGCTGCAAAATATTTCTGCTGCGCTCAACCAGACGCTCTCGATGATTCACGATTCGTCGGAGCAGGTGAACCAGGGCGCAGGAATGGTGTCCAGCTCGGCACAGACGCTGGCATCAGGAGCGGCAGAGCAAGCGAGCGCATTACAGCAGCTCACCGCATCGGTCGAGTTGATCTCGCAGCGTTCCAAAGACAATGCCGAACAAACCAAGCTCGCACGAGAGTATTCGAAAACAGCAAGCGACAATCTCGTGGCGGGCACGGAGTATATGAACAAAATGCTCGCAGCGATGGGCGACATCAGTCATTCGTCCGAAGAGATTCGCAAAATTATCAAAGCGATTGATGACATTGCATTCCAGACGAATATTTTGGCGCTCAATGCAGCGGTCGAAGCAGCTCGTGCAGGTGAAGCGGGCAAAGGCTTTGCTGTCGTAGCCGACGAAGTGCGAAATCTGGCGGCAAGATCGGCAGAGGCAGCAAAACAGACGCAGATTTTGGTCGAGCAGAGCGTTCGTTCTGCAAATGAAGGACTCAAAATCGCAAAAGATACGGCAGAAGCGATCGAGCGAGTCAAAGAAAGCGGAAGCAAAACCACCGAGGTGATTGAAGTGATCGCCGAAGCGAGTGCAGAGCAAGCTGGAACAATCGAGCAGATCGATATTGGCCTTGCGCAGGTATCCAATGTGGTGCAGAGCAATGCAGCCACGGCGGAAGAAAGTTCCGCAGCGAGCGAAGAACTTTCGGTTCAAGCAGAGCATCTGTTTGCCGAAGTAAACAAATTTATTTTGGACGAGACGCTCACCAAAAATTATGCAGGAGCATATGTAGAAAATAAACACAATACAATTGGTACACAAAAAATGGAATCAACATCACAATACACCATGGATCACTTTGGAGCGCAAGACAAATATTAGACGACACCAACCCCTAGGCAGACCCATTTGCCTAGGGGATTTTCGTAGCTGTTTTACAGACAGTAATCTTCCGCAATGTCTAGTGATGAGATATAACAGGAGAAAAATATTGAAAAAAATTTTGGGATAATAAGCACTTTGCAAAAACCATTCTGCAGCAGTTGAGAAGTTTGGAAAGAGTCAGAGAGCGAATAGACAAGAAGTTTTTTTACATGGGATGAAGGATTGGATTAGGATACAACTTGGGTTAAATAACGGAGGACAAAATGTTAAAGAAAATGATAGGGCAAAAAAATATCGATAGCCAAAGTAATTTGAAAGATCAAAAAAGAACAGACATTCATCAAAGAAAACGAGGCTCTGTTGCCAAAACGATTCACAAATGGGTGGGGATTCCGATGATTCTCAGCCTAATCGTGCTATCGATTGCGGTGATGTATAATGTAAAAAATTCGCTCTGGTCTTTGTCGGAAGAAAAGATGGAGAGCAAAACGCTTGTCGTGGCGGAGCATGTCGAACAATTTTTCAATGAGTTCGAAGTGACGGTGCAGACGATGGCGCAGAATGAGCAACTTGGAAGATTTATCGAAACTTTGCCAAGGAATACCGATGTGCAGCAGCATGAAGAATTTTCGGATGTGATGAACACGATGAAAAAAGTGGAGAAAGCTGATTCCAGAACGATTGCGGTCTGGGCGGCTTCCATCAAGGGCAATGCAGCGTGGACTTCCAATGATTTTTTTATCGGTGGAGACAGCTATGATATGAGCGCTCGTGCGTGGTATCAGGCTTTTAAGAAGGATCCTTATCTTGATCTAGTAGTGACAGAACCATATTATGACGATGCACTCCAGATGCAAGTCGTGTCGGTGATTTCGTCGGTAAAAAATTCGCATGGGATGGTCGTTGGTTTTGTCGGTGTTGACGCATCGATGGATTCAGTGCTCCAAATGATGAAGAATGAAAAATTAGGAAAAGAAGGATTTTTTGTTCTGCTGTCAGGCGAAGATGTGATTATTTCGCACGCGGCAGAAGAGATCGTCGGCAAAAAATTATCCGAAGCTCCGATCGATGAGGCGATGAAGAGTAAGGTCGAGCATCACGAAACAGGTCATGTGCAATTTAAGGAAGGAAAGGTCACCAATCGGGGATACATCGCCAATGTGGGCGAGCGAGAGTGGATGGTGATTTCCGTATTACCGCTCAAAGAATTTACTGGCGCGTACAATGCGCTACAGATGATTTTGCTCATCGTGTTTGTCATTACGATTGCTGTTGTGTACACGATGATTACGATGGTTGCAAAAAATATCAGCAAGCCACTTAGGGAGTTGAAAGATTCTGCTGATTTGATCGCATCTGGAAATTTGGATGTGAATATCAACACTGATGCAGATAATGAAGTCGGTCTCGTAGCAGAATCGCTTGCGAAAACGGTGACAAGACTCAAAGAATATATTGAATATATCCAAGAAATTTCGCAGTCGCTGGACAAAATCGCGCAGGGCGATATGCGTGTGCGCTTGACCAAGGAATATCACGGCGAGTTTGGCGCAATCAAAACGGCGCTACAAAATATTTCTCGCTCGCTCAACCAGACGCTCTCGATGATCCAAGATTCGTCAGAGCAAGTAAATATGGGGGCTGGCTCGGTGTCGAGTGCAGCGCAGTCGCTTGCGTCAGGCGCAACGACTCAGGCGAGTGCTGTGCAAGAACTCACCGCTCAGATAGACATTGTTGCGCAGCGCTCCAAAGAAAATGCGGAGCAAGCAAAAATCGCACGAGAAGTTTCGCAAATCTCAAGCGAAAATCTTCAGGCGAGCGGAGAGTATATGAGCAAGATGCTCACAGCGATGGAAGATATCAATCGTTCGTCGGAAGAAATTCACAAAATCATCAAGGCGATTGATGACATCGCATTCCAAACGAATATTTTGGCACTCAACGCAGCGGTCGAAGCGGCTCGTGCAGGAGAAGCAGGTAAAGGATTTGCCGTCGTAGCTGACGAGGTGCGCAATCTCGCAGCACGCTCAGCCGAAGCAGCCAAACAAACGCAAGCCCTCGTCGAGCAGAGCGTGCGTTCTGCCAACGAAGGCCTGGGGATTGCAAAAGACACCGCCGATGCACTCGAGCGTGTCCAAGAAAGTGAAAAGAAAACGTCGGAGATTATCGATGTGATCGCTGATGCAAGCTCCGAACAAGCAAATTCCATCGAACAAATCGATGCGGGGCTATCGCAAGTATCAACCGTTATACAGAGCAATGCTGCCACAGCGGAAGAAAGTTCTGCTGCAAGCGAAGAACTCTCCGCACAGGCAGAACATCTGTTTGCTGAAGTAAACAAATTTATTTTGGAAGATCGTTATTAAGCTGAAGTTTTTCGCCATGTTGACGAATGTGTTCACTTTGCATGAGCGCTGTGATTTGCTCTTCGATTTTGGAGCTGATTGCGGCGCTCATTCGGCTGAAGCCAAGTTTTTTGCTTGCCTCTTTGATGAGCGCATCTTGTGGAATCGACAGTTGTTCATGAATTACGAGAAAAATGGCATTTTGTATCTCCACATCGTGGATGTAGGTGATTTCTCTTTTGTCATCGCCGTGGTTGGTTCGAACGAGTGAGAAGTTCTCGAGTTCTTGATCTTTGCGCCAAAAATATTGTACGCCACGCTGTATGGTTGCCTTTGGCTTGTAGTAATTGATGGCACGGACGATCGTTTCCTGAACCGAGCTGCTCGATCTTGCGATACCAAAATTTTGCATCACCCTTTTCATGAGCCAATCCTCGTGAATCGGAGCTTCGATTTCGATAATTGCTTCGATGTATTCGACGATTTTTGGAAAGTTTTTGTTGCTCGAAAAAGTGGTTGCGTTCTGATTGAGCTGTCGAAGCGCCGCCGTTTGGTATGGAATCTGAGTCCATGGAGATTTGGACGCATGATTTTCAACCGCTTGCGCAGAACCTCTTGAGCGATTTTCTTCTGTATCAAGAATATTTCCTGCCCCGTTTTGTAAGCGGGGATTTTTTATTGGGTTCATTTCGATTGAATCTCCCTTTGTCGCCGAAATTTCTGTCTGAGCAGAGGTATTTTCTGCGGAGAGAGATATCTTCGAAGAATGATCTCCTTGTAAAGGATTAGCGAATGAGTTCTCTGCATGATGCTGCTCGGTCGAATTTTGCGAGGTAGTATTGATTTCCTCGGTGCTTTTGATTTCCGAAATATTTTTTTGTGAGTCATCTATTGTATCCACTGCTTCGCCCGACTGAATATTTTTCAGTAATGCAAGGATTTTTTCTTGCTCCTTGCTCGGGTTCTCCCAATAGTCAACGGACCACAGTCTGTGCAAATTCCATCCGAGTCCGCTGAGCACGGAGAAGGAGGACAGCTCTCGGTCGGTCGTCGTCTTTGCCTCTTTGTAGCTGCCGCCGTCTGTGAGGATACCGAGTAAATATTTTTCAGGATTGCTCGGGTCGATGATGGCAAGATCAATTTTGAATTTGGATTGGCCAAGATTTGCGACGCTCTCGTAACCATTTTGCTGGAGAAAATCCGAAACGGACGAGAGGACGCCGTATGCCTTGCCTTGTGACGGAACACCCTTGATCTGACCTGTTTTTGCAAATTCGAGGAAAGAGCGCAGTGCAGCGACGCCAGCAGACTGCGTTTTGGATAGATCAATATTCTCGTGACTAAGCGAGGAGAAGATGACCATCTCCTTGCGTGAGCGTGTGATGGCGACGTTGAGTCTTCGCCAACCGCCTTCCTGATTGAGTGGGCCGAAGTTCATATAGATTTTCCCCTCGGTATCTGGTCCAAATCCGATGGAGAAGAAGATAACATCTCGCTCATCTCCCTGTACATTCTCGAGATTTTTTACAAAAAGAGGCTCTTCTGCCTGCGTCGCCCAT
>JBHBDS010000183.1:0-11888 GCA_041784625.1 Filifactoraceae bacterium | reverse complement strand
TCATACATCGCTTTTAATCCATATCTTCCTTTGGTCGAAAGTCGCAACACACACCTCCTAGTCTCTCTAATAAATCTTACGGACTTATTATACTAAAACCAAGTGATTTAGTCAAGATTGATTCAAGAAACAATCGTTTGCCGTTGCAGTTGCTTTATCGAAAAATTTTATGGCATACATAATCTATTCTATGGACATGTAGGATATTAATTTATTCAATAATATTATTGTGGATATGACATTGCATCAACCCAACATATACTTTACTAAACTCATAGCAAGCTGTAAAACGCCAGAGAATTATTTGATACTTTTTCATATGACAATGCACCATTTTCTACGTCAATATTTTTTTGTTCACTCGCTCGAGCACAAATTTCGCCGTGAATCCGACCAAAATTCCTGTGCCAATCGATACATAGATCATCACGGGCAAATAGACGAAGATCGAGAAGTTTTCGATCATCATCCCTGCTGCAAAAAGTTGTCCGATGTTAAAAAATACGGCGCCCACCACCGACACGCCGACGATGGAAATGGATTTAAGATTCAGCGATTTCATCCCCCACATCGATAATATGGCAAAAATCCCTCCCGTTAAGCTGTACAAAAAGGCGGACATATTGCCACCAAAAATCGATGCCAGCACGATTCGTATCAGTAGCACGCCAATCGCCATCGGTGCTCCATTCGCATACAAAATGACGAGCGAAATAATATTGGAGAGCCCAAGTTTTGCTCCTGGTGCAATAAAATATAAGCTCGGGAGTGCCGACTCGATGATGTGCAAGATGAGCGAATAGGACACCATCAGCGACATATAGGTTAGTTTTTTTGTTTTTTTCATCGCCTCACCTCATCAACTCGAAATAATGTCCACATCACTTGCATCACTCGAATCATTCGCTACCATTTTTACATACAATTTGTGTGGCAAGCAGACAATCATCTCCCCATCTTTCGAAATGGCATGCGATTTGACACAGAGTTGGTCGGGACAATTTGCCTCTTGCATTTTTACTTCGCCATTTTCAATAACGATCGTATTGTGATATTCACCATATGATATGTCGACGGTTTTGCTGAAATTTTTGTCAATCACATATTTTTCGATCACTTCTCCATCTCGGACAATCTGCACTTCGGTTGCTGCAAGAGCTTTTGAAAATCCCAGCCACTGAGAAAGTGCCACCGCTCCGATAATAAGCAGAGCGATTAAGATAAAATCTCCTTTTTTCATAATTCCTCGCAAAAAAGCAGATAGAAAAACTATCTGCTCCTTATTTATTCTGAAGTTGCAAGTACCGATTCTGCAATATTGGATGCATGGTCGGAAACTCTTTCAAGGTTACTAATCAAGTCAAGGAACAAAATTCCTGATTCTGTCGTACACATATTGTTGTTGAGACGATAGATATGCGAGAGACGATTTGATTTTTCGAGTTCGTCTACACGATTTTCCATCTCAAGCACACGCTCTGCCAAATCGATGTCGCCTGTGCGCATCGCATCCAGCGAGGATTGCACCGCATTGTATACGGTATCGATCATTGTGCCGAGCTCCACTCGAGACTCTTGCGAAAAGTTCAAGCCCGACGAAATATAACTTTGTCCAAGCTCCGCAATGTTTTCCGCATGGTCGCCAATTCGCTCGATATCATTGATGGTGTTGAACAATCCGTCAACGAGCACACGGTCGTCAAGTGAGATGTCGGAGTTCGAAACTGCAACGAGATAATCGATAATTTCTCGCTCCATCTGGTTGATGGTTTTTTCGAGACGGAAAGTTTCTGCCAATTGATCGTTGTTCTTACCGAGGAATCCATCGACCGAGTTTTTGAGCGATGTCATCGCCACATTACCCATATTCAAACATTCTTTGTACGCACTCTCCAGCGCAATTGCTGGCGTGCTGAGCATACGTTTGTCGAGTTTTGTAATGGTATGAATCTCTTCCACTGGCTTTTTGCCTTCTGGAACCAATTTTTCTGCTAGTTTTACAATCAGAGCAGAGAATGGCAACTGAATAATGACATTCGTCACATTAAACAGTGTATGCGCATTCGCAATTTGTCGAGAAACGACGCCTGGGTCAAGCTGCGTCACCACATAGATGATCGGTCCATTGAGGAACGCCACGAAAATAATCGTACCAATCACGTTGAAGGTAAGGTGCATAATCGCCGCTCTTTGCGCATTTTTGCTTGCACCGATACTGGACAAAAGCGCCGTCGTACAGGTACCGATGTTATCTCCGTATAGAATCGGAAGCGCTGATTCGAGTGGAAGAACGCCCTCAACTGCCAATGCCACCAAGATTCCAATCGATGCCGAAGAACTTTGGAGCAACAGCGTCAGCATAAATCCAACAAAAATTCCGAGTATCGGATTTGTTCCGAATGAAATCAGCATATTTTGAAACGCTTCAATTTCACGTAGCGGTTTTACCGCATCTTTCATATAGACCATTCCGACGAACAAAATCCCGAATCCGATCAGAATTTCTGCGTAGTCTCTTGTCTTTGGTCCCTTGTTGATCACATAGGCAACCATTCCGATTGCAACAGCAAATGGAGCCACTGCTTCTAGATTAAAAGAAACAAGCTGCGCAGTAACCGTCGTACCGACATTGGCACCCATGATTACCCCGATTGCCTGATTGAGTGTCATGATTCCTGCATTAACAAAACCGATGACCATGACCGTGGTTGCGGATGAACTCTGAATAATTCCTGTTACAACGATACCGACAAGCACTGCGATATATTTATTCTTCGTCAGCAATCCCACAATAGATTTTAATTTGTCTCCCGCAGCCTTTTGTAATCCTGCTCCCATCAGAGTCATTCCATACAAAAATAATCCTAGTCCCGCAGCTGCCGAAAGAGCGATTGAACCGTACATAATACCTCCAGCTAATTTTCATTCGCTGTTATCTTATCACACCAGCGAACAGAAATAAATACCTTTCGCAAATAATTATTGTGCTAATAATATTTTTTGATAATTTGTTGTGCAACTTTGATTCCATCGACTGCTGCGCTCACGATTCCGCCAGCATAACCAGCTCCTTCGCCACATGGATAGAGTCCCTTGGTATTGACCGATTCTAAAGTAATATCCTCTCGCACAATGCGAACTGGTGACGAAGTTCTTGTCTCCACTCCCGTGAGAATGGCGTCTTCCAAATCAAATCCCGAAAGTTTGTTTCCCATCTCTCGAATCGATTCGGACAATGATTCGTACACAAACTCTGGATAAATTTGATCCAATCGAGCAAAGCGATAGCCTGGCTTGTAGCTCGGATTCACCTTGCCAATTTCTGTAGTCTCCTGTCGCTTCAAATAATCGCCCACTCTTTGTACTGGCGCAAAATAATCTCCTCCACCGAGCTCAAATGCTTTTTTCTCAATCGATTCTTGAAATTCCATCACCGCAAGAGGATGTTCCTCAAAATCTTCTGGCACCACCGAGCACAAAATGGCTGAATTTGCATTTTCCAAATCTCGCGCATGATAACTCATTCCGTTGACCACTACTTGATCAAAATCCGATGATGATGCGATCACTCGTCCGCCTGGACACATACAAAAAGTGTAGCAACCTCGCTCAGTCTTTGGCATATGCGTCAAAAAATACTCCGATGCCTTTAGCTTCGGATGATCGTAATTTTCTTTGTACTGTGCTTTGTCGATTAATATCTGTGGATGCTCGATTCGAAATCCGACCGCAAGCGGTTTTTTTCGGAGCGCAACGCCACTTTTATGAAGCAAGCGAAAAGTTTCTCTCGAGCTATGACCAATTGCAAGCACAACCACATTGGCGTCGTAGTATTTCCCATTGATTGTGATCGATTTTATCTCTCCATTTTCAAGCACAAAACTCTCGAGTTTTTTGCCAAAAAATATCTCTCCACCAAGACGAATGATCTCCTTTCGAATATTTTTCACCACATCCACGAGGATGTCCGTACCGATATGCGGTTTGTTTGCATAGGTTATTTCTTCTGGTCCGCCAAATTCATAAAGTGTCTGAATCACCTGTTTTGCGAGCGGATCTTTTATACGAGTGGTGAGTTTCCCATCCGAAAATGCGCCTGCGCCTCCCTCTCCAAATTGTACATTGGAGCTTGGATTGAGGATTCCTTTTTCCCAAAATTTTTTGACCTCAAAAGTTCTCGTATCAACATCATGTCCTTGTTCAAAAACAATCGGTCGATACCCATTTTTTGCCAGTTCATACGCACAAAAAATTCCAGCTGGCCCAAAGCCAATCACCACAGGACGATGTTGTAGTGGAAGATCGCCTTTTGTGATTTCTGGAATTTTTTCTTGTTTTACTTCGGTATATTGAATTTTTGTGTTGCGCTTGATCTCATTTTTTGCTGCGTCAAGCTGGATCGTGTATACAAAAAATATCCCTCGACGCGCATCGACGGACTCACGGATGATTTTGTATTCTCTTTTTTTTCCAATCAACTTTTCAATCGTTTTTTGGATCACTTGCTCTTTTTCTTCGGACAGAGCCACTTTAATATTAGATATTTGTATCATTTTTCCTCATTTTCACTGATAATTTCGCAAAATGATAATTTTGCAATCTCCCCATTCTTTTGGAAATTCTGCTTCCATTCGAATTTGCTCCACCAACTCTGCAATATTTTGTTCGATCTTACATTCTTCAAAATGGAAGATCAGCAAGTTGGGGATTCTCTCGTCAATCGATTTTTGGAAGTAGACATCGACCTTTGCGAGTCTCGACGCAAGATCGATCTCGTATTCCTCTTCAAACAATTCATATGAATAACCATTTTCATAGCACGAAACTCCTTCGAGAAATATCATTGCTCCTCCTTGATATATTCCAACTCCCTTTGCAAAAGCGCTTTGGGAATTTGAATTTTTCTGTTTTTTTCAACATGTGTTGCAATCTCGTACTTGTTTTCGAGCGTAAGCAAAAATACCGAGTCCTCTGTAAAATGTCGATAGAGCGATTTCTCGTTTCCGATTATTTTGATTTCGTATGGTGGTGTAATCGGAACATTGTTGATGTTGATGTGATTTCCTGCAAGAACGACACCTGTTTGTGGCAGAATCAGCTGATTGTTCACCGCCACTACTTCGCCACCTTTTCTTTTGGCGATGTTAATGAGCTTGAGCAGCAATCGATCCTTATCAAATACAAAGGCGATATTCTGATTCGCTTTTTTCCCTTCCAGCGTGATAATTACGCCTTCTCCTTGAATCATTTCATGTCCGACGAGCATTCGATAATATTTTAGTTTTTTAGCTTCTTCTGTGGAGAGAACATTTTCGTCCACTTTGTTTTTCTTTTGCAGTTTTTTGTACTCATTGGTGAGTGATTCGACCAGTGCCTCATCCTTTTTCAGTTCCGATTTTTCTAGATTGATTTGCGAAACAATCTCTCGAGATACAAAGGAATTCCGATTTCCTTGGATTGGACTGTTGAGCAATACTTTGAATGTCATTCCCAAAAAAATAGAGAGGATAAAGCATGCTACAATCATTTTTTGTTTTGCATTCATGGTTATCCCCCCTTTTCACTCGATTAATCCGCCGTAACTTCAAATCCACTTTCTTGTAGAATTTGCACCACTTTCTCCCAAATCGCATCTTGTCCGATTTTTTTTAGCGAGCTGATCGGAAAAATTTGTTCACGGCTTATTCCAAGCATTTTTGCAATCACATTCATCGACTGATTCTGATGATTTCTCGTAAGTTTATCCGATTTTGTCGCAATCACAGAGACTGGAATATTGTGGTAACGAACATATTCCATCATGGTAATATCGTCTTTTTTTGGTTCATGCCGAATATCGACAAGCAAGAACACATGCTGCAAGTCCTCGCACTGCGAAAAATAATCTTCCATAATTTTTCCCCACGACGCTTTTTCCTGCTTGGACAATTTTGCGTAACCATATCCTGGCAAGTCCACCAAGTAAAACTCTTTGTTGATTTTGAAAAAATTGATGGTTCTTGTTTTGCCTGGCGTTTGAGAAACTCGAGCAAAATTTTTGCGGTTGAGCAGCGTATTGATCGTGGAAGATTTTCCGACATTGGATCGCCCGACAAGAGCAATCTGCGGCAGTCCATCGGGTGGATACTGCTCTTTTTTCACCGCACTCATATTCATTTCCAAATCACGAATCTTCATTATTTCCCCTTTTTGTCCAATGCAACTTTGAGCACTTGGCTCATCGATGTTGCAAAATGGAACTCGATATTCTCTCGAACTTCTTCAGGAATTTCTTCATAGTCCGTCTTATTGTCTGCTGGCAAAATCACCGTGCGAACCCCAGCACGATATGCAGCAAGCACTTTTTCCTTGATGCCACCGACTGGAAGAACTTTTCCTCTCAGTGTAATCTCTCCCGTCATCGAGACAGAAGATTTCACTGGGGTATTACTCAGAGCTGACAACACAGCCGTTGCAAGCGTAATTCCTGCCGATGGACCATCTTTTGGAATCGCTCCTTCTGGAATATGAATATGAATATCTTTTGTTTTGTAAAAATCTGGTTCAATTTTATACGATTTTGCGATGGTTCGAATGTAGGTCATCGCTGCACGAGCCGATTCTTTCATCACGTCACCGAGTTGGCCCGTTAGCTCAATGCGTCCTGTTCCGTCCATCACGGATACCTCGATGCTGAGCGTTTCGCCGCCAACCTGAGTCCACGCCATTCCAGTTGCTTCCCCGATTCTACTCTCTCCAACTTTTGGGTCATTTCTTTTGAGCGGTTTGCCCAAATATTCTTTCACTGCCTTTGTCGTGATTTTTTGAGAAGATAATTTTGGATTTTTTACTTTCTTAACCGCAACTTTTCTCGCAATTTTTCCGATTTGCCGCTCTAATTTTCTTACACCAGATTCTCTTGTGTAGTCGTTGATGATAAATTTCAAAACATCATCATCAATTTTTAGAAAGTTTTCTGAAAGTCCATTTTCTTTTTCTTGTTTTTTGACGAGATATCTTTTTGCGATTTCAAGTTTTTCCAATTCGGTATAACCTGAAACCTCGATCAAGTCCATTCGATCAAGCAACGGAGCAGGAATCGTCGCTGCCGAGTTTGCCGTTGTGATAAACACTACCTTCGAAAGATCAAAAGGAACTTCCAAATAATGATCCATAAACTCTTTGTTTTGCTCTGGATCAAGAACCTCTAGCATCGCCGAGGCTGGGTCCCCACGAAAATCCGATGCCATTTTATCGATCTCATCAAGCAAGAAGACTGGATTATTGACCGAAACTTCTTTTATCGAATTGATGATGCGGCCTGGGATTGCACCTACATAAGTTCTTCGATGTCCTCGAATTTCAGCCTCATCTCTGAGTCCACCAAGCGAAAGTCTCACAAATTTTCGGTTCATCGCATTGGCAATCGATTTTGCTATCGATGTTTTTCCAACTCCTGGAGGTCCAAGTAGGCAGATAATTGGTGCTTTCATACTCTCGCTCAGCTGACGAACCGCCAAAAATTCCACGATTCTTTCTTTAACTTTTTCCAGTCCATAATGCTCATCATCCAATATTTGAATCGATTTATTCAAATCGTGATTATCCTCTGTCGCATTATTCCATGGTAAGTCAAGCAGAGTCTCGATATAGTTTCGAGTGACCACTGCTTCCGACGATGATGAGCTCATTTTCGAGAGTTTATCGATTTCTTTGCTAATTTTTTTTGTTGTTGCATCTGAAAGATTTAGTTCTACCAACTGAACTCGGAATTTATCGATCTCATCGGTAAAAGAATCATCCTCTCCCAATTCTTTTTGGATTGCCTTGATCTGTTCTCTGAGATAATAATCTTTTTGTTGTTTAGAAACTTGCTTGTTAACTCTTCGTTCAACACGTCTTTTGACTTCTTGCGTCGCGAGCTCCTCTTTGATCGCAATATAAATCTGGTTTAATCGTTTTTCGACATCCAATTGTTCCAAAAGTTGCTGCACAACATTGGCTTTTAGTCCGATATAGCTCGCCAAAGTATCCGAGAAAACTCTTGGATCATCCAAATCCACACCAAGATCAAAGAACTCCTGTGAAGTTTTTCCGCTTTCTTTCATCAAATCTTCAAAGGCCTCCACAACAATATCCATCAGTGCAAGCACATTTTTTTCATTTTTGATTGGTTTGTCATCAAGCGGCTCGATCTGCGCAGTAAAGAACGGATCATTTCGATCGAGCCTTACAATCTTTGCGCGTCCAAGTCCTTCCACAAGAACTCGAATGTTGTTCCCCGGAACTTTTAATGTTTGTTTTATTTTGCAGATTGTCCCGACTTTGAAAAAATCATCTTCCATCGGGAATTCTATGTCAATATTTTTTTGCGTTGTCAAAAAAATGAGTTGTTCATTTTCCATTGCATACTCGAGCGCACGCATCGACTTTTCTCTCCCAACTTCAAAATGCGTGATGGTCGATGGAAAAACCGCCATCCCTCGCAAAGCAAGCAGCGGAAGAGTAAATGACGCAACATTTTTTTTGTTCATAGTATCTCCTTTTCTATTTTTTTGAAAAGCTAATGAGAAAATATTTGTAAAAAGTATAAACCGTTGAATGAACGGTTTATACTATGTTATGCCGTTACAGATGGCACATCTATTAATTTTTCTTCTCGAACAAGAGTCGGTTCCGAGCCTCGTTCGATGCTGTCTTTGGTAATTATAACCTTTTTGATTTCTTCGTCCGACGGTGCCTCAAACATCGCTTCGAGCATCGAGTTCTCCAAAATACTTCGAAGTCCTCTTGCACCCGTTTTTTTCTCAAGCGCTTTGTTTGCAATAGCCTCAAGTGCATCTTCTTCCACTTCAAGCTCTACGCCATCAATTTCAAACAGTCTCTGATATTGTTTGATGAGCGCATTCTTTGGCTCGGTTAGAATTTGAATCAGCGCTTTTGCATCAAGCTGTTTCAACGAAACAACAATCGGCACACGGCTTACAAACTCAGGAATCAAACCATACTTAATGAGATCTTGTGTCTCGATTTTTTCAAGGATGTTTTGATTTTTTAGCTCTTTTTCTGAAACAATTTCTGCTCCAAAACCGATATTTTTATTACTTGTTCTTCGGCGAATAATATCTTCCATTCCGTCAAAAGCCCCACCGAGAATAAACAAAATGTTGGTTGTATCAATTTGCAAAAATTCTTGGTGCGGATGTTTTCTGCCCCCTTGAGGCGGCACATTCGCTTTGGTTGATTCAATAATTTTTAGCAAGGCTTGCTGAACTCCTTCGCCCGATACATCACGAGTGATTGAAGTGTTTTCAGATTTTCTTGCTATTTTATCGATCTCATCGATATAAATGATCCCTTTCTGTGCTTTTTCAATATCATAATTTGCCGCTTGTATCAGTTTAAGCAAAATATTTTCTACGTCCTCGCCGACGTATCCTGCTTCCGTAAGCGCAGTCGCATCAGCGATTGCAAATGGTACATTCAAAATATTTGCCATCGTTTGGGCGAGTAGAGTTTTTCCCGAACCAGTTGGGCCAAGAAGCAGCACATTACTCTTTTGAAGCTCAGTGTCACCAGGCGATGCTTTTGCATTGATTCTTTTATAATGATTGTACACTGCGACCGCTAGTGTTTTTTTTGCAGCATCTTGTCCAATAACGTATTGGTCAAGAATTTCTTTCATTTCTTTTGGTTTATGAAGAATGATGTCGCCAGAAGCAGCCTCATTTTCCATTTCTTCACTGATGATTGTTTCGCAAAGACTGATACATTCGTTGCAAATGTAAATATCATTTGGTCCAGCAATCAAGCGTTTCACTTGATCCTGTGTTTTCCCACAAAAGGAACATTTAACCGTGTTTCTTTCGTCTTGTTTCATCTTGCTCTCCTTATTTTACGGGCGTTTTTCCATCACGGCATCAACGATACCGTACTCCTTCGCTTGAATCGCATCCATAAAATGATCCCTTTCGGTGTCTGCCTGAATTTTTTCAAGGCTCTGTCCTGTTCGATCCGCCAAAATCTTGTTTAGCAAATCCTTTGATTTTTGAATTCTTTCCGCTTGAATTTGAATGTCTGTTGCTTGTCCTCGTGCTCCGCCAAGCGGTTGATGGATCATAATTTCTGCATTCGGAAGTGCAAATC
The DNA here is from genome assembly GCA_041784625.1 of Filifactoraceae bacterium. Classification (GTDB taxonomy): domain Bacteria; phylum Bacillota; class Clostridia; order Peptostreptococcales; family Filifactoraceae; genus JAUNKE01. The sequence continues at coordinate 1,763 of JBHBDS010000183.1, read as the reverse complement.
GTTTACCCTTCGCTCCTGCTGCGAGCAAAAACGCTCCCATCGACGCTGCCAATCCAACACAGATGGTTGATACATCTGGTCGAATTAATTGCATCGTATCAAAAATAGCCATGCCTGAGGTTATCGATCCCCCTGGGCTGTTGATATAAAAGTAAATGTCCTTATCTGGGTCCTCTGCTTCCAAAAATAACATTTGGGCTACAACAAGAGATGCTGTTGCATCATTGACCTCGTCGCTCAAAAAGATGATACGATCCTTCAGAAGTCTTGAATAAATATCGTAGCTTCTTTCTCCTCTTCCTGTCTGCTCGACCACTATTGGCACATATGCCATAATTGCCTCCTATTTATTCAAAATACAGTAGACGAGCTACTGTATTTGTCCACTATATTAATTTGCTGTTATCAAAAAGGAAGTCTGCTGTTTTTCTTGAGACGATAGAACCTGACAGATTTTGCTCTGCATTTTTGAAAATACTCTTGATTTGTTCAAGGTCCATTTTGTACATATCTGCCATTTTTTGATATTCTTGCTCAAAATCTTCTTCTGTCGCAACAATATTTTCTTCTTTTGCAATTTTCTCAAGTGCCAAACCGATTTTTACTCGTTTTTCAGCATCTTCTCTCATATTCTCAGCAAGATCGTCTCTTGAAGTTCCAGAGTATAAGAAGTATTGATCCAAATTCAAACCTTGGTAAGATAGATTTTGCTCAAAATCACGCATCATCGCATCGATTTCATTCTCAATCATAACAGCTGGCACTTCAACCTCAACAATGTCCGTAAGTTTTGAAACTACTTCGTTTTTCATTGTGTTTTGTGCAAACTCCGCTTTTGCGTCCTTCATCTTGTCCGCAATGTCTTTTCTCCACTCTTCCACTGTTTCAAACTCAGTCGCTTCCGTAACGAAATCATTGTCCACTTCTGGTAGTTGTTTCTCTTTGATTTCATTCACTTTTACGCTGAACACAGCAGGTTTTCCAGCGAGTTCTTCGGAATGATATTCTTCTGGGAATACTACCTCAATATCCTTTTCTTCTCCGATTGAAAGTCCAACTAATTGCTCCTCAAATCCTGGGATGAACGATTTTGATCCAACAACTAGCTCATAGTTTTCAGCTTTCCCCCCCTCAAATGGTACGCCGTCAACTTTTCCTTCGAAGTTCAAAAGAATAATGTCCCCCTCTTTTACTGGACGATCTTCAACTGCAACAAGACGAGCGTGTTTTTCTAGAACATGACCAATTTCATGTTCCACATCCTCATCCGTCACTTCTGATTCCACTTTGGTTACTTGAAGACCTTTCTATTCTCCAAGTTTGATTTCTGGTTTTACTTGTACTTCTACTGTCATCACCAAATTTCGTCCCTTTCCAATCGAATCAATATCGATGGATGGTCTATCAATAACCTCTAACGCTAACTCCTTAATTGCATCAGAATATGCTTTGGGGAAAACAATGTCGATTGCTTCATCATAGAAAACAGCCTCTCCGTACAGCTTTTCGATCATCGCTCTGGTAGCTTTCCCTTTTCGGAAACCTTGAATGTTAAACTTGCTTTTGTTTTTTTGATATGCTTTTTGAATTGCTTCCTCAAAAGCAGTTGCCTCTATTTCTAAGCTAAACTTCACGACATTTTTTTCTTGACTTAATAATTGACTCATTGTTCCTCCTAAATGATATATACATACTCTTAAACATTATACCACAGTAACTAATATTTTCAAACAATTTTCAAGTTTTCATACCAATCTCATCGT
>JBHBDS010000182.1:0-15749 GCA_041784625.1 Filifactoraceae bacterium | reverse complement strand
TTCTTGGTTCGGCATTTTATTCAAACTGGTATAAAATAATAAATAGGAGGTATCTTTAAAATGAATAAAGGTACAGTAAAATGGTTTAACGGCGAAAAAGGTTTCGGATTTATCACAGACGAAAATGGACAAGACATCTTCGTACACTTCAGTGGAATCGTTGCAGATGGATTCAAAACTTTGGCAGATGGACAAAAGGTTACTTTTGAGGTTACAGAAGGCGCTCGTGGACCACAAGCTACGAATGTAGTTGCTGAATAATTGAGTGGAATTGAGTAAGCAAAAAGACCCGATTGGGTCTTTTTTTTGTGCTAATATTTATTCATTAGAATGATTTTTCATTGCTGTCTTGTTCTGAACTTATGTGACGATCCGCTATTAGAGCAATGTTTTGTTGCATGAATTATTCTTCTTCATGGAGTTTGTTATCTCAATACAGAGAATTCGAATTGGATTTGCTTTGAATATTCATCAGTATCGAGATGATCACCATTCCCATCATCACTGAGCTACCGCCGTAACTTACAAATGGCAGCGTGACGCCTGTAACTGGTATGAGCCCGATCGTCATGCCGATGTTTTGGAATATTTGATACAAAAACATTCCGAGAAAGCCCATCGCAATGATCGTTCCATAAAAATCTTTTGCCCTCACAGCAATTTGGTAAATTCGATGGATAAATAGAAAGAACAAGAAAATTATGATGCCCATACCAAGCATTCCAAATTCTTCACCCGCCATCGCAAAAATAAAATCACTCTCAGGAACTGGCAAAAAACCAAATGGAATCAGCGTTCCTTTGAACAACCCTTTTCCGAACATCTGTCCCGATCCAATTGCTGTCATGGACTGAATCACTTGATAATTGCCTTTGACATTTGGATCGTTCGGATTGATAAACGCAACCAACCTCTCCATCTGATGCGGAGCGAGCAACTCAAATTTATAAATGATTGGAACTGAAATTGCAACGAGCAGAATTCCGCCAATAATATATTTTTTGTTGAGTCCAGCGACAAACAGACAAAAAATGGTGATGCAAAAGAACACGAGCAATCCGCCAAGATCCGGCTGTTTCATCAGCAGGAAAAATATTGGCATCGGATACAAAATCGCTGGGATCACTTCAAAGATTGTATTCAGTTGATTTCTTCTTCGATCCAAAAAAGCGGCATAGGAAAGAGTGAATAGCACTTTGGTCGCCTCTGAAGTTTGAAAATGCATAAACTTGAGGTCAATCCAAGATCGGGCACTAAATTGTTCTTTTCCAAGCCCTGGTACATAAACCAAGAGCAACAGCACAATCCCAGCGGCATAAAGATACCAATCGTATCGCTTGAGCACCGAATAATCGACCGTGGTAGAAAAAATCATAAAAAAGAGCCCAATGAGCAATGCAATTCCTTGGATCATTAATTTTCTTGTATGAAATTGTGTCACGGAAGCAATGAGAACAAATCCTATCGCAAAAAGCGATAGGACGATTCCCAAAAGAATAATATCGATATTTTTGCTTGAAAATATTTTTTTCATTATTGTCGTTTAACCATTTTTATTGGGATGTTTGCAACAAGCGCATTGACAAATTCCCCCTCGTCCGTTTCGATCTTTTTGACTCCAACATCCATGGTGTTGTCATCAATTTCGATGTAGCGACTGATCACATCCATAATTTCCGCTTGTAGTTTGGCGAGCATATCTTCCGAGAGTCCGCCCTTGTCCTGCACGAGAACTACTTTTAATCTATTTTTTGCAACATCCTTTGATTTCGGTTTGCCTGTTAAAAAGTTAAAAAGATTCATAAACCTCCCCTACTTTCCAGAAAACATTTTTTGCAAACGCTTGAAAAAACCATCTTGAACATCTAAATCTAAGAACGGAACCTCTTCTCCCGTAATTCGGCGAGCAATATTGCTATATGCTTTGCATGCGATGGATTGCTCGTAGTTAATTACCGGCTCTCCTTTGTTGGTCGAAATGACGATGCTCTCATCGTCTGGAATCGAGCCGATCAATTTTACGCCCAAAATCTCAAGGATATCATCGATATCGAGCATATCCCCACTTTTTACCATGTTGATCTTGATTCGATTGACAATCAACTTAATGTCGTCTATGAGATTTGCCTCAAGTAGTCCAATGATTCGATCGGCATCGCGAACTGCTGAAACTTCTGGCGTCGTAACAACAATTGCACGATCTGCACCAGCAATGGCATTTTTGAATCCGTTTTCAATTCCTGCTGGACAATCCACGAGAACATAATCAAATTCTTCCTTGAGTCCGTCCACCAACTCTTTCATCTGATCGGGCGATACCGCATCTTTGTCTCTTGTTTGCGCTGCTGGAATTAAGTACAGATTTTCAAAACGTTTGTCTTTGATCATCGCTTGTTTTGGCTTCGCTTTTTTCTCCACCAAATCCACAAGATCAAATACGATACGATTTTCCAATCCCATAACCACGTCGAGATTTCGTAGCCCGATGTCCCCATCAATCACAACTACTTTTTTTCCAAGTTTCGATAATGTCCAACCAATATTTGCTGTCGAAGTGGTTTTTCCTACACCACCTTTTCCTGAAGTAACAACAATAACTTGTCCCATATATCCTCCTAATTAAAATTGTTCGATTTCAATTTCGCCATCTTTAACCACAACCATTGCGTTTTCGATAATTTTTGCATCTTGTGGTGGCACAGCAAATACATCATGGATTCTTATTTGCAGCGGCAACAATTTGAGTGCAGCGATAAAACATTCTTCCTCATTTTTTTTGCCTGCATGAGCCATTCCTCGAAAACTACCCATGACGATAATACTCCCTTTTGCTACGATTTTTGCACCAGGGTTTACATCTCCAAATATTACAACGTTTCCATCGTACTCGACTTCTGCTCCTGAGCGCATGTTTTCAAACAAAAATTTTGTTTTAAGATTTTTGTCCTCTTGCTCTTCTGCAGAAACATTCTTGTCTTCTTTGTTTGTGATCTTGAGCAATTTGCCTAGGGTCTCGTCAAAAGATGACAGTCGTTCATTGAGCTTTTGGGTCGAAGAGGCGATATCTTCAATTTTTATTTCCTCGTTTTTTTGATTCAATTTTGGAGCGGCAGACAAATTTGTAATTGCTTCTTCGCTCGATGCTGGATCAAAAAACTGAACTTGATAATTTTCTGAAAGATAATCCTGAAGATATTTGATATCAATTTTGTTGAGTTTTGGTGCGTCTAATTTGAAAAACTTCGCTCCTTTGAAAAAATTTCTCGATTCCTCGAATTTTTCGATCAGTTTTTCTCTTGCTTCGACAAAAGGCAGTTTTTCGTCGATAATAATATAAAAACCATCTTTTTGGCCTTTAATCTCTACTCCCATTTTCTACCTACCTAATTTTATCTTTGAAATTAAACACATTATCCGTCGCCTTAATCCCTTTGAGATTAAAATATTCTGCATAAACATCTCTGGCAATCGCTGCGCCGTATCCACCATGCCCACCTTGGAAAATGAGTGTCACCACTGCAATTTCTGGCTTATCGGCTGGCGCATAGGAAACAAACCAAGCAAAAGGATCGTATTGTTCTTTGAATTGATTTAGTCTGGCGAGCGTCATATTTGGATTCAGTTCCAAAATCGCACGCTGGAGGTACACACTTCGTTTTAATCGCGAATTATCTTCTTTTTCCAATTTGTCTGCAAGCTCCAATGTTTGATTTCGGTTAACGCCAAAGTACCCTAAATATTGTAACAGATAAGCCTCTTCATCTGCAACAGGAATTCTACCAGATTTTTGTGCAGTTCCTGTTTTTGATGCGACTTTGATCGGATAATTTTTGAAATAATTACTTGCCGAACCCTCGTCTGTTACATCTTCCATCCCTTGGCGGATAAAACTAAGGTTCGCAGGATTGTTCAGCTCGATCTTGGTCGAAATTTCTTCCAGTTCAAATCCTTCTTTTTTGTCAGAGGATTCAATTTTGTCCACGATATTCACTTTGTTCAAGTATCCATCATTGGCGATTGCCGAAACATATCGAGCCATTTGGATTGGTGAATAGCGATGGTCTCCCTGTCCAATCGAGAGGTTGAAGCTGTCTCCCGTCTGCCATTTTGCCAAATTGAAATAAGAATACTTGATGGTGTCGGCAACTTTGTTTCGGAATTCCTCTTTGACTTTGAGTGTTTCTAATCGACGAATGATTTCAGCACGACTTGGATTTTCTTCCATCCAACTGATAATAGTATCTAATCGCTCGGAGTATTCATCGGAATTAGAGTCAATATCCTCAAAATTGGTTTTCATCATTCGATTTAGGACATAGTTGAGTTCGATTTTTTTCGCTTCCGTTTTTGCCTCAACACTCGGAACTTTTCCCGATAACTCTTCGATCTCAATTCCAGATTTTTCGTTAAGACCAAATTTGGTCGCATAATCCAAAATATCTTGGACTCGAATGTCAATTGGTAATTTCTTTTCCGCAGCGTAATCATATCCTGTTGCCACGGAATAACAATAATAGTTGCAAGAGTCTCTCAGCGCATCCATCAAATTTTCTGGCCCATGTGTCCCTCGTTGCTGATTCCAAATCCAGCAGCCAAAAGACTGCCCGCCCATGACGATTGCCCCTTTATCAACAATCGTCTGATAAGGGCTGAGTCCCAGTTCAATTCCAGTAAGTCCAGTGATCATCTTAAATGTCGATCCAGGCTCAACCGTTGTCATCGTCGCTACATTGTATAGCGGTTTTGGCGCGAGTGGGTCGTTGAGGTTTGCTGGCGTAAGTTTTGCAAAATCTTCATTGCTGATTCCTTGGACAAAAAGATTCGGGTCATAATCTGGATAGCTTGCACTCGCCAAAATGTCTCCGTTTTTCACGTCCATCACCACGACCGCACCTGAAGTTGCATTGCTATAGATTTTTTGGTTGTCACGCATTCGCATGTTGCCCCACTCGGACTCATAGTACTGACCTGCTTGGATCGTCTTGAGCGCTTTTTCGAGCGCTTGCTCTGCTGCGATTTGCAGATTAATGTCGAGCGTTAGATAAAGGCTGTTTCCAGTTTTTGGCTCTTTTCGGTTTAACGTCTCGACCAATCGGCCGCTTACATCCACTTGAACTTGAGTGTAGCCATTTTCTCCACGAAGATAATCTTCAAAACTTTTTTCGACACCTGTTTTGCCAATAATATCGTTTGGAGAATAGTTTTTTTCTTTTACATATTTGTCAATCTCTGCTTGAGACGAAATTTTCCCAAGCTGTCCGAGAATATGCGACGCATGGTTCCCCAGCGGGTAGTACCGAATCGAATCTGCGACGATGCCCACACCTCGCAGATTGAGTGAATTTTCTTCGATCAGTGCAACGGTTTTATTACTAATATCTTTTGCAATGGTCGTCGGTTCATATTGGTAGTAACCCTTTTGGTTGATGAGATTGCGAATGTTGAGGATTTTTCTCGCATCCTCATCGGACATCGACGAGTCAATATCAAAATGTTTGCGCAGAAGACGAAAAGCTTCCTCTGCAGAAACTGAAAATAGATCGTTCTGATCATCAAAATAGTTATTGAGATATTTTGTGAGCCATTCTTGCTTCTTGACAATTTCCGAAAACTCGTTTTTGCTAACCGAAATCGGCGGATAGTATCCCGCTTCAATAATTTTTGCTTGAAGCGTTGTATTGTCATCCTCTGGCGAAACAGCAATTGTTCCGTCATTTGCTAGAATCTCGACCATATACTCAAAAGTTTGCGTCGCAGTAAAATCCGCTGGGATTTCGTTTTGCGCTTTCCACTCTGCCACGTTGCGATCATAAACAAATTCGAAGCGATTGTCTTCAATGATAATAGGAAATTCATCCTCTATTTTTTCGCCTTGGTTCTCTAGAATTGTCGTGATTTGTTTGATCACATCGTTTAGCTCTTTGGTCGTCATATTCCGAGGATAAATTTCAACGGTAAATGCTTCGCGACTTCCTGCAAGCAAAATACCATTGCGATCATATATATCTCCACGTGGTGCATCAATGTTGATCTGACGATATATTTTGTTGTTCGCAATATCGGAATACTCACTGCCCCGAATAATCGACACATATGCCGCCTTGCCCATCAGTAGAAGGAACAAAATGCAGATAACTGTATATATTATTTTGTTTCGAAGGTCTGAATTGATTGCTATATTTTTAAAACTTAGATTCATCTTACCACCAATTTTTCATGATATGTCTAAAGAATGGACGAATGATGGTCGATAGTGTCAGCCCAAGTATCGTGTTGAGTATTATATAAGCTGGTAATACCGATGTTAAAACGTCAATTCTTTTTGGAACGTAAAACACTTGGTTGATTGCGTATTCATACACGCATGTCAATAGCATTGCGAGCAAAAAAATCATCGCAATGCTCCATTTTTTTTCTTCATAAAGTTTGTCCATCGACAATCGGACGAGCCATGTGACGAGCAGCACCCAAGCAAGATTAATCCCAAAGATTAACTCGCCCAACAGATCAAAAACAAATCCAACGATTCCAATCGCAAGATAATTGTTAGCACTGTCGATATTGGTCGCCAGCAAGACGGTGTAAATCATCAACAGATTGATATGAGTCCCAAAAATTGAAAATCGATTGGTTATCGAGAGCTCAACGATCGCAAAAATCAATCCGATGAGTATTAATACGAATTTTTTCATAACTATTCTAGTGTCCTTGTGTGAATGACAAGCAATTTGCTGAGTTCATTATAGTTTGTATATGGCTTTACGATGATATATTTCAGCAAATTGGAACGATCTTCAATCACTTGATATACTTCGCCGATTTCAATTCCTGCTGGATAAATCCCCATACCTGATGTCATGACAATATCCCCAACCAGAATATCCCCATTATCAAACACATAGCCGCGAAGCATCCCTTTTGGCATATTTTCAAAAGAGTCGGAGTCAATATTTTGGCTCACGATGCCACTTACCGAATCCGTTCGAACGGTTTTGAACGCAATCGATATCTGAGAATCCAGTAGCGAAAGTACTTTGCTGTAATCTTTTTCGACCGCCTGCACGATGCCCGCTAATCCATTGCCACTGAGAACCAAATCTCCTTTTTTTACTCCGCCCTGTGTTCCAGCAGAAATCAAAAAGGATGTGTAAAAATCACTCGAGTTTTTTGCTATCAAATCAACGGTGAGATGAGATTCATAGATTTTTTCCGCTTGATGATTCAACATTTTTTTCAAATCGCTGAGTTCTTTCAAATCATTTTCGTTGATCACATTGTCGATGAGTTGTTGACGTAATTTTGCATTTTCTTCTTCCAGCTCACGAATCCGTGCATCTTTTTCGTCATGTATATATTTTGCGTCGACAAAAGTCGTCACTTGATTAGTCAGCTGAGACGTTCCCTTGAGAACTGGATTAAAAATTTTTCGAATGATTGAATTCCCAAAAATCTCATTGAAGGAAAAAGCAATCAAAAGTATCAACCCCACAATCATCGCAATTTTTTTTGTATTGGTTGTAATTTTTTTCATTAGATATATCCTTGTTCTTTGAAGCTTGTATATTCTCCATCGCCAATGATAATGTGATCGAGAAGTTCGATACCCATGATCGAGCCTGCATCTGTAATTCTTTTGGTGAGCACGATATCTTGGTCGCTTGGCGTTGGATCTCCCGATGGATGATTATGCACCAGCACGATTCGATTGGCAGATCGCATAATCGCCTCTCGAAAAATATCTCTCGGATGAACAATCGACGAATTTAGAGTTCCCGAAGAAATGTGCACATCCCCTATGATTGCCCCTTTTGTATCCAGCAATAACAACTTGGCAATTTCCTTTTTTTCGTACCGAAGTTCTTCCATATAAATATCCGCAATAGATTCTGGAGAATCCACTGAAAATTTTTTTATTCCTCTTGCTTTTGAAATTCTGCGACTCAGTTCAAGCGATGCGTAAATTTTTGCCGCTTTTACTTTTTTTATTCCATTAATTTGAGTGAGTTCATCGAGTGTAATATCTGCGAGTCCCCGAATACCATTTGCTTTTTCAATAATTTCTTTCGCAAGTTCCAATGCGGATGCACTTGGTGTTCCTGTGTTCACGATAATTGCGAGTAGCTCTTCTACGCTGAGACTTGCTGCTCCATAGGTTAAAAGTTTTTCTCTTGGTCGATCGCTGCATTCGATATCTTTTATCTTCATAAATCCTCTGTGATAATAAAATTCTGAAAATGAGTAGACTTCCTCACTTTCTCTAGTATACCACGCAAATAATGCGATGACTAGAAAATTTGCCGAAATTCGTATCAAAAAAGCATCCTCCAGAGAATTATCATAAAAACAATTCGCCGAAGTGATGCTTTTGAAATTGTGTTTATTAATTATGTTGAAAGAATAATGGTTTCCTAACTGAAATGCCAAATTTTATGAAGAATTCTAACTGTTCGTCAGCATCTCATCATTTGTTCGTGCTGCCAAATCCTTCGAGCATTCTTTCCGATTTGTGCTCAAGCAACTCTTCGTAGCTGATTTCCACTGACTGACTAAGTGGCACTGGAACAAGCAGCGCCTGCGAGATTGCTTTGTTATAACTGTATTCCAAAAAATTTCTCGATTGAATAAGCTCCCCATATTCTGCCGTTGACTTGAACTCTTCTTTTAGAATGAGGAGAGGTTTTTCATTGTGATTGGTCATCGGCACAAGCCATTCATTTCGATAACCGCTATCAATCACTCCCGAGCGTTGACCGAAGCCTTGCGTTCCAGTCGAGCCCCTTTCTTTTAGAATCATACAATATTCTTGCGGAAAGCAGCTTGCAATTCCCGTTGGAATTTTTACCGTCTGATGCGGCTCGATGACCAAATAATCTTCTGCAAAGCACGCAAAAATGTCGTATCCTGCATCTTCCATTCTTTTGGTTGGAATTTTTGCCTCAGGTTTTGTTTTGGCAAACAAAATTTCAATCATAACTACCTCTTTGCTGCTTCAACAACGGCTTCTTTGGTTAATCCATAGCTTTGGAGCAAGTCGTCTGGCTTTCCTGATTGTCCGAATTGATCTCTTGTTCCAATTCTTCTTACAACAACTGGATGATTTTCACTGACAACCTCAGCAACAGCCGAGCCCAGTCCTCCGATAATATTATGCTCTTCCACCGTAACGATTTTTTTGCATTCTTTTGCCGCTGCAATTACAGCGTCTTCATCAAGCGGTTTGATCGTGGACATATTGATCACTCTCGCTGAAATACCATCCGCTTGGAGAATTTCTGCTGCCTCCAGTGCCAGTTTGACTCCAATTCCAGTTGCGATGAGCGCAACATCATTTCCTTGCACAAGAGTTTCTGCACGGCCGATTTTGAAATCTACGCCATTTGGATGAATATCTTCTACAGCCATTCTTCCCGTACGAATGTATACAGGGCCATAATATTCTGCTGCTGCACGAACTGCCGCCGCTGTTTCGGTCGCATCGCTTGGCACAAGCACCACCATATTGGGGATACTTCTCATCAACGCAATATCTTCGAGCGCTTGATGCGTTGCCCCATCTTCGCCAACGGTAAGTCCTGAATGGCTGCCGACGATCTTTACATTTGCTTTTGGATATGCGACGGAGTTTCGGATTTGCTCAAACACACGACCTGTTGCGAACATCGCAAAAGTCGATGCAAAAGGAATAAGTCCCATGCTCGCCATTCCTGCTGCCATTCCAATCATATTTTGCTCAGCGATACCAGCGTTGAAAAATCTTTCTGGAAAATCCTTTTGAAAATCGGCACTTTTTGTTGATTTGGAAAGATCCGCATCCAGCGCAACGATTTTGTCATTTGTTTTTCCAAGTTCTGCTAGGGTTACTCCATAGGCTTCTCTCGTTGCTTTTTTCATCCTAACCCTCCAATTCTGCAAGCGCTGCCGCTAATTCGTCTGGCTTTGGCGCAACTCCATGCCATCCGTATTGATTTTCCATAAACGAAACACCTTTTCCCTTGACTGTTCTTGCATGAATCAGCGTCGGTTTGTCGGTGGATTTTTTTGCATTGTCCACAGAACTGCTGATCTGTTGCAGATCGTGTCCATCGATTTCAACGACTTCCCAGCCAAACGTACGGAACTTTTCACCAATTGGTTCGATGCCCATAACATCTTCATTTTTTCCGTCGATTTGTAGCCCATTATGATCCAAGAAAACGATGAGGTTATTCAATTTGTAATGGGATGCTGCCATCGCCGCTTCCCAAATTTGTCCTTCTTGCACTTCGCCATCGCCGATGATCGAGTATACGGTTACTGGCGATTTTTTGTATTTTGCGCCCAATGCCATTCCAACTGCTGTCGATAGTCCTTGACCTAGCGACCCTGTCGTCATATCTACGCCAGGCGTTCCTTTCATATCTGGATGACCTTGCAGCATCGAATGAACTTGACGCAAGTTATCCATTTCTTTTGCATCAAAATATCCTTTTTCAAAAAGTGCCGCATAAAGCCCTGGTGCCGCATGACCTTTTGACAACACAAATCGGTCACGATCTTCCATCGCTGGATTTTGTGGATCAACGTTCATTTTATCGAAATAAAGCACCGACAAAATATCCGCAATCGAAAGTGAGCCGCCGGGATGTCCTGAGCCAGCTTTTGCGATCATCTTCAACGCATTCACACGAATGTTGCGAGCGTGAAGTTTTATTTTTTCAATATCCATAGTTCGCTCCTTTTATTATTCTCTATCGAAGAACTGCTCCTGCTTCATCTTTTAGGTTTTGCAATATTTCGTCAAGAACCACATTCACTTCATCGTCAGTGAGCGTGCGGTCTTTTGCACGGAACACCAAGTTGAATGCAACAGATTTTTTTCCTAGTCCGACTTGGATTCCTTCGAAAATATCAAACAGCTCTACGGATTCTAGAATCGCACTTTTGTTTTTGCGAATAATATTTTCGAGCTCTCCCACCGTTTTTTCTTTTTCGACTACAAGCGCAATATCTTTTGCAATCGCTGGGAATCTTGGGATTGGACTGTATTTTACTCGAGTATCCGCCACTTTTTGCAACTCTTTTAGATATAGCTCAAAAATATTCACTCGTTTTTTGATTCCAAATTCTTCGAGCACGAGCGGATGCACTTCGCCGATTGTAGCCACATGAACATCGCCTACATACACATCAGCGCATCGACCTGGATGGTATGTCGGGTTGTTTGGCTGTTTGCGATACTCACCCACTACGCCGATTCCTTTTAGGATTCCTTCTAGTCTTGCTTTAGCGGTGAAGAAATCTTCTTTATCGCCGTACACTCCTGCAACCATCGATTTTTCTTCGTATGGAAGTTCTTCGCCGATGTCAAAGAATGTGTTCCCATATTCAAATGCAGCAAATTGCTCGGTTTTGTATGCGAGATTGGTCGCTGCAACTTGGAGCATCTCCGGAATCAGCGTCGTTCTCATTACCGATGTCTCTTCGCCAAGTGGGTTGAGAAGTCTCAGTAATTTATGATATTTTTCGCCAACAATTTTTGTTTTTTCAATAATTTCTGGACTGACAAAAGAATAGGTCGCGATTTCTGTCAAGCCATTTTCTCTCGCAAGAAGTTTGATGGTATCTTCAAAATGTCTGTCTTCACTTTTGCGTGCTCTCGTCACTGCCGCATAGACTGGTTTTGAAACGACATTATTGTACCCGTAAATTCGAGTCACTTCCTCAACGATGTCCTCTTTGATGGACATATCGATTCGTTCTGCTGGGACAGTTACCTTGAGTTTGTCGCCATCAATCTCCACTTCAAAGAGAAGTTTCTCCAGAATTTTTTGGATACGATCGGTTGGGAATTCTTCACCAATCAGATTGTTGATAGTGCTGATTTCTGTTTCGATCACCGTTGGAACAAATGGCTTGCTCATTGTATCGACAACATCACCAACAACAACTCCTGCACCAAGCTGCTCGATCAAATGACAAGCACGGTTGATTGCCGCTTCAGGTCGGAGTATGTCGATTCCTTTTTCAAAATTCGCCGATGCGTCCGTGCGAAGTCCGAGTCTTCTCGAAGTCAATCGTACAGAATCCGCATCAAAGCTCGCCGCCTCGAGGAAAATATTTTTGGTTTGATCCGTAATCGATGAGCCTGCCCCGCCCATAACTCCTGCGATACCAAGCGGATTTTCGCCATCGGTAATCAAGAGCATTTCGGTATCGAGTTCACGCTCAATATCATCGAGCGTCGTGATTTTTTCATTTTCTTTTGCATTTCGAACAACAATTTTCTTGTTTGTCAATTGGTCGAGATCGTATGCATGCAGCGGCTGACCAAATTCGATCATCACGTAGTTGGTGATGTCCACGATATTGTTGATCGGTCTCATTCCATAGCTGATGAGACGTTTTTGTAACCAAAATGGTGATGGTGCGATTTTGATGTCACGAATTTCTCTTCCGACAAAGCGTGGACAAAGTGCTTCGTTTTGCACTTCTACGTTGACGGAAACTTTTCCATTCACCTCTTTGGATAGCGAAACATCTGGTAGTCTGAACTCGGTATCAAGTGTCGCTGCTGTTTCTTTAGCGATTCCAACGAGGCTGCGGCAATCTGGTCTGTTCGCCGTAAGCTCAAACTCGATCACTACGTCGGAAAGTCCCATCGCTTCGATTGCGTCATCGCCCACTTTGAATTCGTCTCCAAGAATATAGATTCCATTTTTGGATTTTTCTTCTACATATTTGTAGTCGATGCCGAGTTCTTCCGATGAGCACAGCATCCCAAAAGATTCTACGCCACGCAATTTTCCTTTTTTGATTTTTACACCGTTTGGCAGTTTGGATCCATCCACGGCAACTGGAATAATATCGCCGACGGAAAGATTGCTTGCTCCAGTGACGATTTGAAGCAGCTCTGCTTGTCCAACATCCACCATCGTGATAATCAATTTTTCTGCATCGGGATGAGGAAGAATTTCTTTGATTTGACCGATGACGATATTTTTTGCATCCTGCGCTTTGTACTCTATTGTTTCGACCTTTGTTCCAGACATCGTCATTTCATCCGCATATTTTTTCGGGTCCACATTGATATCTGCATAGTCTTTTAACCAGTTTAATGATACTTTCAAAATTTCCCCTCCTTAAAATTGCTTCAAAAATCTTAAATCATTTTCATAGAATAGACGGATATCTTCTACGCCGTATTTTAGCATGGCGATACGATCGATTCCCATTCCAAATGCAAATCCAGAATATTCTTCTGGGTCGATACCACAGTTACGAAGTACATTCGGGTGAACCATTCCTGCGCCAAGAATTTCAATCCATCCTTCTTGCTTACAGATTGGACATCCTTCGCCTTTACATTTGAAGCAAGTGATGTCCACTTCAGCACTCGGCTCAGTGAACGGGAAGTTGTGCGGTCTAAATTTCGCTTTGATATCTGGACCAAACATTTCTCGTACAAAGCTCTCGAGCGTTTCTTTGAGATTGGCAAAAGTAATATTCTTATCCACAACCAAGCCCTCTACCTGATGGAACATCGGCGAGTGTGTTGCATCTGGCGTATCATAACGGAAGCAACGTCCAAGCGATACCATTCGAATCGGTGGTTTTTGTTTTGTCATCGTACGAATCTGTACAGTAGATGTATGCGTTCTTAGCACGACATCTTTGGAGAAATAGAAAGTGTCGCTCATCTCTCTGGATGGATGGTATTTTGGTGAGTTGAGATGGTCAAAAGTATTTGCCACCGTATCCACCTCTGGACCTTCTTCAATCGAGAAGCCCATCGACATAAATATTTCTTCAATCTCATACATCGCTAGGCTGATCGGATGTCTTTTTCCAACAAAAGTTTCTTTTGCAGGAATCGTTACGTCGATCGATTCTTCAATCAAAGTTTTTTCAAGTAGCTGAGCTTTGAGCTCTTTTTTTGCCTCTTCAATTCTTTCTTCAATCTCGCTACGGATAGTATTTGCAATCTGTCCCATCTCAGGACGAACATCCGCTGGCATTTTCCCGATCTCTTTGATGATGTTTACCAGTTCATTCTTTTTGCCTAGAAATTGAATTCGAAGTTCTTCCACTTCTTTCAAATCTTTTGCCGCTGCCACTCTCTCCAGTGCCAGCTTTCTTAATTCTTGTAATTTCTCTCTCAAAACGCACCTCTACTTATATATCGCAAGCTGTCCAGCATGCCCGTAGTTTTCTTTTTCCATCTCACGAATAATCACGCTCACCGATTCTTTGGAGCATCCAATCGTATTAACCAGCGCATTTGTAACCTCCGTCACCATCTCACGCTTTTGCTCCACGGTTCTACCTTTTAGAATTTCCACTTGAACAATTGGCATTTTTACCTCCTATTTTTTCAGCTGAGCGATTCGCTCGTTAACGGTTGTTAGCATTTCTTTGTATTTCTCGATTTTTTGTTTTTCTTCGTCAATTAGACTTTGTGGTGCTTTTGCAACAAAGCCTTGGTTGTTTAATTTGCCTTCCGCTCTTTTGATTTCGCCTTCGAATTTCGCTTTTTCTTTGGAAAGTCGCTCGAGCTCTTTTTCAAAATCGATGATCTCTGCAAGCGGAATAAAAATCTTCACGCCGTCAACAACCACATTGAGTGCGTCCTCAACAACAAATCCTTTTTCGACAAATTCAATTTCGGATGCCGATGCAAGCGTCATAAAATATTTTCCAGCCTCGCCAAGTGCTTCTGTTGCCGACTCGTCCGCATCAAACATCACTTTCGCTTTTTTCGACGGAGGAACATTCATTTCTGCACGAGCGTTACGAACGGATTTGATCATCTCCATTACCTGATTCATCATCGAAACAGATTTTTCATCGTACTCACTCTCGTCAAAGGTCGGCCACTGTGCAACAATCACTCGCTCGCCTGGCGTCAACTTGGAGTAAATTTCTTCCGTGATAAAAGGCATAAATGGATGGAGCAGCTTCAATATTCCTTGCAGAACATATTTCGCCGTATATAGTGCCGTTTGTTTGGCTACTAGATCTTCTCCATACAGCCTTGGCTTGATGATTTCGATATACCAATCGCAGAACTCGGACCACGCAAACTCATACACCTTGTCCGCAGCCATTCCAAGTTCAAACTTGTCGATATTTGCTGTAACTTCTTTTGCTACCGTATTAAGTCTTGAGACAATCCATCGGTCTGCGAGTTCTCTATTTTTTTCTACTTCCGCTTTGTCAATCTCAAGATTCACGCCTTCCATATTCATCAGAATAAATCGCGACGCATTCCAAATCTTGTTTGCAAAATTTCGGGACGCTTCCACACGCTCCATATAAAAACGCATATCATTTCCCGGCGTGTTTCCAGTCGCCAGTGTAAATCGAAGAGCATCTGCGCCGTATTGATCAATAATCTCTAGCGGATCGATTCCGTTGCCGAGCGATTTACTCATTTTTCTTCCCTCGGAATCTCGAACGAGTCCGTGAATCAGCACATGTTTGAATGGAACTTCATTCATACAGAACATTGCAGAGAACACCATTCGGATTACCCAAAAGAAAATAATATCGTATCCTGTCACGAGCACGGAAGTCGGATAATAATATCTCAGTAGCGCCGTGCTATCTGGCCAACCCAGTGTGCTAAATGGCCAAAGTGCCGAAGAGAACCAAGTGTCTAGCACATCTTCGTCTTGCTCAAAACGGCTCGACTGACATTTTGGACATTTTGTCGGCTTGGTACGAGAAACAACGATCTCATCGCAGTCTTGGCAATAATATGCTGGGATTCG
>JBHBDS010000181.1:0-5737 GCA_041784625.1 Filifactoraceae bacterium | reverse complement strand
TGCTACATTGTACACCATTTTACGCCAAATTAGGTTACACTTTGTTTACAAAAAAGCTCTTATTATCGTAGACTTTTGAGATATGCCTTTCTCTCGTCCGAAATCCGATTGGATTCCACCGCCTTTTGAATCGTCTTTTTGTGGATGAACGGCGAAAAACGTCGCTGCTCGATATACGGAACCGTCGCTTCGTACTGTTTGACCAGCGCAAAGCTGTAGTACCATGCAATCATCATATTGACGTAATACTCCTCCGATTCGATTGCCATTACCTTGTCCAAATCCTCTGGCAAAAATTCTTCGTCCAAAAAATTGCTGAGCAAAAGTCCGATGGCAAAACGCACGGTATAAGTCTCTTTAGACAAAATCCAGCGATCGATATTCTCTCGGCTGCGTGTAGGATGTTTGCGCAAAATCTTGTTCGAGATGCTATCACAGGTCGCCCAGTTGTTGATATGCGGCAAAAATTTTTCCAGTTTATCTAGATAATCGTCCACATCTTTGATCAAGTCGAGCAAGAATGCATGAAGCATATTTTCCTCATGGGTTCGGTGAGGCAAATTGCTCAAAAATTCTTCGACAAGCGCTGGGTCATTTTTGCGCAGCTCTTTGGCAAATTTGCGCAACGCAGGCGAGCGTACTCCGAGAACACTATCCTTCTCGATGTTGGGAATTAGCTTTTCGGTAAAAGCTTTGTATCCTTCCTCCGCATTTTTCTCCAAAAAAATTTGAATTCTATCCATAATATTCGTCCTCTCAAAAATAAATATGATTACTGATTATACCATACTTTATTTTTTGATGTATAATAGTAGATAGAAAACAGAGAGAAATTCAAACGGATTTTGTTTTTCTTTCAAGAGTTTACACAATAAAATCAAATCTAGGAGGATATCATGAAAAATCATCGTTTTTGGGCATGGGCAACTATGTTCTGTATGTTTATGGTCATGTTGACAGGATACAAGAGAAAATAGCGCAGGGAGTTTTCGAATGAGGAAAAAATTTCTAGTAAGCATTTTGCTTGCGGTCGTGATGATGAGCATGATCGCTTTTTCGGATGAAAATATTCCCGAAAAAAACAAAGTCATCTGCATCGATCCAGGTCATCAGCTCAAAGGCAATTCGGAGAAAGAGCCCATTGGGCCAGGCGCAACGGTCAGCAAGCCAAAAGTTTCATCTGGCACAAGAGGTATCTCGACCAAAAAATACGAATACGAACTCACGCTCGAGATCGCTCTACTGCTCAAAGAAAAGCTGGAAGAGCGTGGTTACACCGTCGTGCTCACCCGAGACAAGCATGATGTAAACATCAGCAACAAAGAACGTGCGCAAATTGCCAACGAAGCGGGCGCCGATTTGTTCCTGCGCATTCATGCCGACGGTATCGACAATACCAATGTCCATGGGCTATCCGCACTCTATCCATCAGAAAAAAATCCCTACATCGCCCACCTCAGCAAAGACAGCAAAAAAATTTCTTCCTTATTAATTGCAGAGATGGCAAAATTTACTGGCGCAAAGAATCGGGGGATTTTTCAGCGAGATGATTTGACTGGCACCAACTGGAGCAAGATGCCGACCGCACTCGTCGAAGTCGGATTTATGTCCAATGCTGCCGAAGACCAAAAAATGGCAACCAAAGATTATCAAGCAAAACTGGTGCGTGGAATGGTCAATGCGATTGAGCTCTATTTTATGCAGAAAAAATAATCTTCGAATACCAAGAATCGGTTTGATCGATCTTGCACAAAAAATATGCAGGATTCATTTCATACCAACAAATCTGCAGGTCAGATCAGACGGCTTTTGGGGAATTGGTTTACTTGATCAATATTAACTATGCGGAATAATTTTGAGCCGACAAAAAATTTTTCAACTCATATTCGTTGATATTTCAGTACATTCATCACTATTTGTAAATATCCCAAAAAATTTTTTTATTTTTTTGCAACATTATCCTTCTCTCAGCTGTATATAGGGTGTAACAGCGATGAAGCTGAAAACCAAAAAAAAGAAAAGAGGATAAAAAAATGAAAAAACTATTTACAATGATTCTATGTGCTGTGCTAACAATTTCGATGGTCGCTTGCGGAACTTCGCAAAAAGCAGAAAAAGAAAATGTGCAAATCCCAAGTCCATTTCAAGAGGTAAAAACATTGGAGGAAGCGAGCAAGATCGCAGGATTTGACATCATCGTCCCAGATAAAATCGATGGCTATTCAAAAATCGTCATCGAAGCGGTAGAAAAAGAAATGATCCAAGTTTTCTACATCGAGGGCGAAAAAACTCTGCTCATCCGAAAATCCAATCAAGCGGGCGACCCAAGCGGCGACTATAATGCATACCAAGTGGTCGAAGAAGTAGAGCAAAACGGAATCAACATCCCTATCAAGGGCGATGGCGAAACAGCAAGTCTAGCGGTATGGAGCAACAATGGCTATTCATACTCCATCAGCTGTGACAAAATGGCTCAAAATGATCTACTTGCGCTCGTAAATTCCGTACAATAATCTGTACAATAAGGAGAGTTATGCAAACTTTATTACATCAAGGCCCCACATTGGGGCTTTCGGCTTATCCGCTGATCGAAATCGAAAGGTTTCCATCACTTTACGATCGTTCTCAACTCAATGTGAAAATCTCAAATATTGCGAACCCTTTCCGATCATTCGTCGGCGTTATTAGCCCCCGTGCATTATCTGAAAAAATTCGGGACATAATTTTTTCAACATTTTTTAGAAAAAACGGCACTCATTCCAAAAAACTGCCCGTCGAAAATCGTGTTGCTTTTAGCAAAATACTCTCGCTTTCTCGTTTGCTCGATGACTCTGGCGCAACGCTTGATCAGATGAGCGATGTCTCCGCACCCATTCTTTCGCAAGCAGAAATCAACTACCAAGCGGAGCAAATGCTCGATCTGCATGGCAACGCCGTGCTTCGTCTCGCCTATTCGTATCTGCACAATATGAGTGATGCGGAGGATATTTTGCAGGAGAGTTTGATTCAGTTTCTCAAAACCGCACCCACTTTGGAAAGCTCCGCCCATGAAAAGGCGTGGATGCTTCGAGTTGCCGCGAACTTAAGCAAAAATCGCATCAACTACAACAAAATTCGTATGACAGATGAGCTGAACGAAGAGCTCATTGCGGAAGAAAAAGAAGATTTGTCCTTCGTTTGGGATGCGGTGAAACAGCTTCCAGAAAAATATCGTGAAGTGATCCATCTCTATCATCAGGAAAACTATTCGACCAAGGAGATTGCTCAGATACTTTCTCGCAACGAATCTACCATCCGCTCCGATTTCAAGCGTAGTCGGGAAAAGCTAAAAGAAATTCTGAAGGAGGTGTACGATTTTGAGTAAATACAACGATGCAATGAACAAAATCTCCGTCGATGAAGCGATGCGCCATCGAATACTCGAAAATATCCAGAGCGCCCTTTCTTCCGAATCGATTCAGCAGACTTCAAAAAAAGTTTCGCCTGACAGCTCGAGAAGTCGCAAAATTATTCCATTTCCTGCGCTCACAAAAATCGTCTCCATCGCCGCTGCAATGCTCGTGGTCGTCGTTGGCACGCTGAGCTTCAAGCAAAATCCGAATGACACCTCAGTGCAAGGAGGATTCGAAATTGTCGAATATCAGAGCGCCGAAGAACTTTCGCAATCTGCTGGCTTCCTGATCAATGACATCAACGAGTGGAAAGAATCCGCAGACTCGGTTGTCTACCAATCTTATGGAGAAAATTTGGTGCAGATCACCTATATTCTTGATGAACAAGAAGGCTACGAAATAAGAAAAGGTCGTGGCGCAGAAGATATTTCTGGCGATTACAACACCTATTCCAACACCCAAGAAGTAAATATCGACGAAAAAAATGTCACGCTTAAGGGATACGAACAGGACGTAAATCTTGCAATCTGGAGTGATGGAGAATTTAGCTACTCCCTTCGCAAGATTGGAAAATCTCTCACAGAGCAAGAAATGATTTCACTGGTCCGCCTTGTGATCCAAAGTAATTCGTAATAACTAGACGCCATCGAGTGATTCATTCCGAATTTTTCATTTACAACAGCAATTTCCTGCAAATATCTCAAGGTTTTAACTTTGAGATATTCTGCCATTTCAAGGCAAAATCCATCCATTCAAAAGCATATACTTCAATAACCCATAAAAACAGAGGATGCCAATCGTAGCATCCTCTGTTGTAATATTAATATTAATCCGTCGAAATAATCTGTTCTGACATTTTTATTATTGTAATCATTTATCGTTCGATTTTCACGTTAAGAGTTGCTCTAAGTGATCATTCCATATTCTTTCGATTTTATTATTTCTCGAGCATCTTGCTCATCACTTCAACGAATTGGTCGTTGTACTTTGTTTTTTTGAGCACCGAGATCATTTCTTCCATCACTTCGATGAGTTGTCTCTGCCCGAACGATCGTCTAAACTTCACGCTGGTGTCGAGTTGCTTTTCATTCAGAAGCAGCTCTTCTTTTCGTGTTGCAGATTTGTAAATATCAATCGCAGGATACACTCGGCGCTCTGCCAAGCGACGATCGAGCACGAGCTCCATATTGCCTGTCCCCTTAAATTCTTCAAAAATCACATCGTCCATTCGAGATCCTGTCTCGACCAACGCCGTCGCAATGATCGTCAGGGATCCGCCCTCTCGAATATTTCTCGCTGCGCCAAAAAAGTTTTTCGGTCCATAGAGTGCGCCTGGGTCGAGTCCTCCCGATAATGATCGTCCCGTCGGATTGATGGTGAGATTGTATGCCCTTGCCAATCTCGTGAGCGAGTCCATTAGAATCACCACATCTTTTCCCATTTCAACAAGCCCTTTTGCTCGAGCAAGCACCATCTCCGTCACCTTGATATGGTTCGATGGATCTTGGTCAAAAGTGGAGGCGATCACATCGCAATCGACCGACTCTCGGATGTCCGTCACTTCCTCTGGGCGCTCATCGACGAGCAGTACCATGAGCTCCACCTCGGGATTGTTCTTACGAATCGAGTTGGCAATATTTTTTAGAATGCTGGTCTTACCAGCACGTGGCGGCGCAACAATCATTCCTCGCTGCCCTTTCCCAATCGGACAGAGCAGATCAATAATCCGTGGCGCAAGATTGTCTCGACCGTTTTCCATCACAAGTCGCTCCATCGGATAAACGGGCACAAGCCGATCAAAATCCTTGCGTCCAATCGCATGGTCAAGACTCATTCCATTGACCGATTTCACATAGATAATCGCTCGAAACTTTTCGTTGTTCTTTGGTTCACGCACGATACCGAGCACTCGGTCACCTGTTTTCATATTAAAGCGACGAATCTGCGTCGGGCTGAGATAAATGTCATTTTCCGTGGACTGATAGTTTTCTCCACGCAAAAACCCAAATCCGTCGGGCAAGATTTCCAAAATTCCATCCGCCATATTCGCATTTTCGTCCGAAACAATCTGTTGATATTCTTCTTTGCTGTACTGATTGGTATGATTTGCGACTGATACTTCTTCTACAGAATCTGCAAGCGATCTCATCGTTGGCGGTGTCTGCTCTTCTTTTTCTTCAGCGAACTCTTCTGCTACAGACTTTTCTTCCGTCACCGCAAGTGTTTCTTCTATATTCTCTATCTTTTTTCTTGGCATAGTTCCTCTATTTGCTCAAACCGCTGAACCCGGCTGCAAATTTCTCAAAATCAGCAATCGTCTCTTCCATCAAACCTTCACGATCCAC
>JBHBDS010000180.1:0-5668 GCA_041784625.1 Filifactoraceae bacterium | reverse complement strand
TTCTATTCTTGCTATTTTATTTTGAGCAGCAAGTCGACGATTCGTTTGTCGCTGACCCGCACCGCTTTGAGCTCCACATTGCCAAAAATTGCAGACGAACGATCTTTGTCGCTCTTTGGCAATTTGCCCAGCTCGCCGAGCAATAGTGCCCCAACGGTTTCGGTTATATCGGTCGGTAATTCGATATCCAGTTCCTCGTTGAGCTCATCAATGCTGACCAAGCCGTCCACTCGATAAGTTGTCTCCGAAATTTTTTGAATTTGTTTTTCCTCTTCTGGCTCGTCGTCCTCGTCGTCGATGTCTCCAACGATTTCTTCCAAAATATCTTCAATGGTGAGCAGACCACTAAATCCGCCATACTCATCGATGACTAAGCCCATATGCACCCGATCTCGCTGCATTTCGAACAATAATTTGTCCACTGGTTTGAACTCGTGTACAAAATATGCCTCACGCAAAAGCCCACGCAAATTGACTTGCTCGAGCGTTCCTTTTCGAACTTGAGCAAAAAGATCCTTTACGTGAATCACGCCGATGATATTGTCGATGTCCTTGTCATAGACAGGCACACGAGAGTAACGTTCTTCGATAATCTCATCAAGGATTTCGGTGATTTCGTCGTTGATGTCCACCGCAAATGCCGACGTTCTCGGCACCATAATATCCTTCGCCTTGACATCGTCGAGTCGCAAAATGTTGGTGATTGCACTCATCTCAAAGTCGCTGACAATTTGTCTTACTTGCGCATCTTCCTCCAGAGCTGAAATCAGTTCCTCCTTGGGCGATTCTTCGTTATCCTCTTTGAGTTTTTTGCTCGAGAGCCATCCTCCCGCCACAATTCCTAATCTTGTATCAAAAAATTTCTTAAAATATCGACTGGCACCGTCTTCCATGGTATTTCCTTTCTCGTTTATTATTTTGAAAGCCATTTTAGCATATTTGTTTTAAATATGCAAATTTACCTCTTGCTCTTTTCGCCAAACACAATTTTGGCAAGCAGTGGCACTTTGATCTCGATCGCATCGACTGGACACAGTTCATGGCAGCAAAAGCAGCTGATGCAATTTTTTAGATTCGGCACGGCTTTTTTGTCTTCCAGCGCAATAATCTGTGCGGGACAGCTCTGAACGCATTTTCCACAGCCGATGCATTTTTCTCGAATAAACACGGGCTTGGATTTGGTTTGTTTGACCAAAAAATCCTCGATAAATCTCGGCACTCGTCCATGCAAAAAATTGACACTCATCGGCTCAGGCAGCAAGAACGGTTTGATGCCGAGTTCCGCAACTTTTTGCGAAAAATCTTCTATATTAAGCTCCTCATCGTCGATTGCAACCACAATTTCGTTTGGATGCAAAAGATCTCTTTTCATCGCCTCCACATGCGTCGCCACTTTTTTGTCGTCGATGCCTGCCATTTTGCACGCAACAAAATCCAGCTCATACGGATTTGTGCTACCGAGTAAAAATCCCATTTCACGCTGCACGCCATTGCTCGGACCATCACCTTCCATCGCTGTTACCGCATCGATAATGCAAATTGCAGGTTTCACCTTTTGGCAGATGTCGATCAAATGATTCGCAAAATGCTGCGGCTCCTGCAATTTCATATGGTAAGCCGCCTTGGTCAACCCAGGAATCGTCCCGTAGAGATTTTTCACCGCTCCTGTGTAAGTCATCATCACATGCGTTTTGAGCTTTGCAAGATCAATTACAAGATCGGATTCGATGATCGCTTGAACCATCTCGATTCGCTCCAGCGCCTTGTGTTCTTCCAAACGAACTTCAACAGCCGAAGTGTCATAATTGAGCTCTGCGCCCGATAGAATCGCCGCTTTTTGCATTCCTGTCGATTGATAAATTCCTCTTAGCGCCGACTCGGTAAACGGACCACCTGGCGAATCCCCGATGATCGGCTTTGCGCCATGCTCCATAACATACTCCGCTGTCGCTTGCACGATGCTCGGATGCGTCGTCACCGCATCTTCTGGCAACTTTTTGGAAAGCAAATTCGCTTTGAGAAAAACTTTCGCATCCTTTTTGATGAGCTTTTTCGCGCCCAGCTGATCGAGCATCGCAAAAATATTGCTGCGAACGAGTTCATACTCGTAGGAAGCATTTTCAACTACTATTACTTTTGCCATTATTTTACAAGCTCAAGAATTTCTTCATAAAAATACATTTTGTCGTCCATTAACAGCACAGGAATCCCAACATATTTGTTCTCACGCATTACGTCAAACTCAGATCGTGCGTCACGAAGCGCCAAAAACTCTTTTAGATTCCAAATGTTTTCAATAATATCCACATATTCATATTCAAATCCTTTGGCATCCAGATGATCACGAATCGGCTTGCAATCGGGACAAATTGGTGTTCCATACACTTTTGGTTTCATCATACTCTCCTTTTTCTCAAAAAATATTTGCTATGATTCTTCTATTAAGCAGCAGACACAAGTCCGCCGTTTGAAGTTTTCTAAAAGAAATCCGATCCTTCAAAAAACAACTTTCAAAACCGTCTCTCTCCGCTAGCTTGTTGATCCTGAGGCGCTCCCCTCCATTTATTACTTCTGTATTGTAATCAGTCTCGGCGCAAGCACCAGCACAGCGATAATCATCAGATAAAAAATAATTTGGCTATACTGCTTTTTGCATGCAAAATAGAGCACCGACATCGATACAAATGCTGTGACCATCCACAAAGTAAGCCGCATTGGAAAAATCAGACTCGCAATAAACAATGCCCACATAACCATTTGAATCCGCTGATTATTTTTTTCGTAAAACAGGATATATTTTTCTTTCCAAGTATTTTCCATCGCAACTCCTTTCTGTAGATAAGACAAAGCAAAATCATTCTCTCCACATTCTATCATACTTCCGCACTATTTTATAGCAAAAGTCGTGCGGTAAAATATTCCTACGCATATTTCAAATCCTGAACAATCTGATGCGACCACAAAAAGTTATGCTTTTTTCGCATAGAAAAAGCGCTACCATCACGATAGCAATTTTCAGAAGTATATTAAGTTTGCGTTTGGACTTAGAAATGGTGTTTGTTTGGAAAGAGTTATTAGATAGAGATCACTCCGAGAAATATACATAGCATACATCAAACGCTGGTCTCATTTCTTCAATCTGTCTTCTTGAAAGCCCATGCTTCGACGCAAGATTTTCCCAATTTTTATGAACGGTTACTAGTATTTTTTCTGCCTGTTCTTTTGCAATTTTCTCTGATATTCCAAAGTACGGAGCAGTTTTTATCGCCAACTTCACCGAAATCCGATTATCTTCATCATTGACGAGCAGAGATAATTCATTTCCATATGGAACTGGATTTACGTCGTACAAAGGCGAAAGAACCCAACCGTTTTTTGTAAGCACAAAGGCATGGTTTCGAAGATGATCATCCGTATTGGTCACTGCCATATTAAAAACGATTCGACTCCAAAGCTCCATCAAGTCCGATTTTGGCTCAGCTCCGTTGGATTTGATAAAGCCAACGATATCAAGGTAACCCACCCCATCTGCCGCCGATGCACCATCTGTTTTTCCCAAGAGCGTCATCGCCGATGCAAAATGAATTCTCCTTTTGCCTTCTCGATCGAATCGTTTGACCAAAAAAGTGCTCCCAAGATCCGAAAATCTTTCCAATTTTGATTCAGGGACATTCAGTCCGCACAGCCTTGCAAGATCATGGACCACTTTCTCCCATGCTCCCGTATCATTCTCGTCATTTTTGGAAGGAAATTTGGCAATCCATAGCTGACCACTCTCATCGACCACGGTTGCCTTGGGTCTGGCTCCCCCGAGAGAAGAGCCTGGTTTTATCAACTGATTGATCCATTGCTCATTGTATCCCGTCTCGTCATTTTCATAATTTCTGGATGCTTCCTCCAAACTGCGGAGCGTCGCCCACGGCGGTACGGCACTGTCACGATCGGATTGAACAAATTCTTTTTTCGGATCCAACTTGAATCGTAATCCTCCCATTCTCGTTTCATCATACACGCCGAGAAGATAGTCGCTATCATACAGCTTGCGCGGTTTTCTTCCCTCTTTTTCTGCGAACAATCGCTCTCTCTTGTTAATCAAGACTCGCCCCCATCGATCAGGCGATGCATCAGCAAATATTCCAAAAATATTTTTTTTCGATGCAAATTGTCTTCCCTCGTAGTTCATGAGTTCTGGATCAAGCTTCACGGATTGGCGATGATTTTTGAGCCAACTGGCCTCGTACTCGAACGAGTAACTTTCACTGCCTCGAATACTATCAACAAATAATCTTCCAAGAAGCACGGCTTCACTTGTGCTAAAATCATCGTAAACATAAATGATTTTTGACTCCATTAACCTTTCCTCCTTGTTGCTCTTTTTCTTGTCATCAGATTCATATCCTGCATTCTGCGTCCCAGCTCATCATCTTTGGCAACAAAAAGCAAATCTTTGTCCATATTGCCGAGCGCATGTAAGACCGCAGCATAAATTCCCATCGCTACCGCAGGATTGCCCGATTCCACCTTCCAGAGAGATGCTCGACTGATTCCTGCACGCTCTGCCACTAATTCCGCTGGCAAATCTCTGCGAAGTCTCGCCAGTTTTATTTGCTCGCCCATCGTTTTTAGCAATTCTTCTGTTGATGGAACAATGTTGTATGCTGCTTTTTTCATTTTCTTGCCCCTCTCTAAATATTTTTTCATTTTTTATATAAGTATTTTAGATGTTCCATTTTGAGATGGAAAAGATTTTTGTAAAGTTCGAAACAGATATAGAGCCTTTTGGTTGTAAGTATTGTTCTAAAAAATCCCCTGATATTTTTCCCTTTGGATTTCTCTCCAGAGTCTTCTTCTTAACTTTATTATTTTCTCATCAAATTTTCCATACTAGCCTTTTACGCAATTCATTCTTTATGATTTCTATTATAGACATTATGCGCAATTGTGTCAATAATAGAAATCATTATCTGCCCCGCTCCACAAAATATTCCGTTCAAAATTTAGCCCGCTGAGCGCATCTTTTCCCGAAGCAAGCAAGTTTCAAAAAAAATTATTCATTGAGGAATGTGCTCCTATACTTTTCCTATAGAAAAAGCGCTACCATCACGATAGCACTTTTTCCAGAAGTATATTAAGTTTGCGTTTGCTATTTTCTTTTTGCAAGGCTCGCTTTGATTGCGTCTACTTTGCTGAGTTCTTCCCATGGAGCGTCGATATCTTCTCTTCCAAAATGTCCATACGCTGCCGTCGCTTTATAG
Source organism: Filifactoraceae bacterium (assembly GCA_041784625.1). Classification (GTDB taxonomy): domain Bacteria; phylum Bacillota; class Clostridia; order Peptostreptococcales; family Filifactoraceae; genus JAUNKE01. Next base: position 413 of record JBHBDS010000180.1, on the reverse strand, counting down.
ATTGGTCTACGAAGTCTGAGGTCACGGATGATTGCTCCTGGTCTTAGGTCGAAGTTTTCCTCGACAATTTCTGCAATCACATCATCGCCAACGACGCCTGTTCCAAAAGTGTCGACCAAGATCGAAACAGGTTGTGCCACACCGATTGCATAAGCAAGTTGCAGTTCGCATTTTTTTGCCAATCCTGCTGCGACAATATTTTTTGCAACCCATCTTGCGGCATATGCTGCGGAGCGATCCACTTTTGTTGGATCTTTTCCAGAGAATGCGCCGCCACCGTGACGTGAGTATCCGCCGTATGTGTCAACGATAATTTTTCTTCCGGTAACACCAGCATCACCGTGCGGTCCACCGATGACAAAACGTCCTGTTGGGTTGACCAAATATTTTGTATCAGCATCGAGTAGCGCTGG
>JBHBDS010000179.1:0-6157 GCA_041784625.1 Filifactoraceae bacterium | reverse complement strand
GTTTATCAAAAAATATTTTGCAAATGACGAGAGCAAAATCAAACTCAATGCAGCAGAACTGGAAGCAATGCTCCAGAGATCAAGCGATACGGTGACCGTGGTTTTTGAGCGATACGAGGGCGACGCATTCTTACTCGAAGATTCGATTACGCTGAGCTTTAGCCCATCAAGCGAAAAGATCGTCTCAGCAAGCAAACAGTGGCACAATATCCGCCTGCCGAAGCCAACCAAATTTGCCGATGAGAAAGTGGTATACGACAAAATTTTTACAGAAAATACTTTGCAGCTCGTGTATCAACTTCAATGGAGCGAGCAGAAACAGCGCAATGAAGCCAAACTTTTTTACTCGATCATGAATGAAGAAGAATTGCCGCTGCGATTTGCTGTCACAACAGGGGAGAGAATATTGCCTGTGGATCGCACCGAAAAAATCGAGACCTACCGAGATTTGGATAACAGCAAATTCCAAGAAGAAGCACAAACGCTCTTGCAAATTGGAATCGGTTTTGCAGGAGGAGAGCTCAAGCCAAATATTCCAATCACCAAGCTCGAATGGCTCAAGCTCATTTCGATGGCGTTTAGCGGTTCGTATTTTGGGGAGATGGGAACGACGGATGAAAACCAATTGAGATATTGGAGACAAATTGGGCTCATTCTCGAGAACGAAAAAGTGGAAGACAATCCGATCGCAAGAGAAGAAGTGGTCAAATATCTCGTGCGTGCGCTCGGCTACCAAAAAATTGCTGCAAAACCAGAAATTTTCAAAAGCGAGCTCTACGATTTTGACAAAGTGAGCACCGAGCTCAAAGGATATGTTGCGATTGGCGATGCGCTTCGAATTTTGGATGTGACATCAGGCGGAGAGTTTTTTCCAAACGAATTGGCGACAAGAGACCAGTCGATAAAAATGCTTTACAATTTTCTTGCTTTTCAATAGTAAATAAGGTATTATGATACAAAGGAAAAAATACTTGGAAAGAAAGGCGGATGAAATGATGAAATCGAGAGACGTGGCAAAGATTCTAAAATCAAAACTGCCAATAGATGAGAAAAAGAAAATTCTAGATAAAGAGCTATCCAGACCAAGCACAGGAACCGTGCTGGCAGGAGTTGCGGTTGCAGCGCTTGTTGCAACTGGTGTGACAAAAATTGTTGCGGACAAAATCAAAGAAAGAAAAATGATCAAAGAGATCGAAGAACAAGAAGAAGCGGAATTTTGGGATGCATATTATGAAAATTATGACGTGGATCCAGAAGATTTGGAAGTGGAAAATGAATATGCTTTCAATGAAACGCTCGACCCAGAAGAAGATTTTGTGCGTGGCTTCGAACAAGAGCACTAGACTTGACGAAATCCGTCGAGTATGGTATATTCAACGTAGACGATAGTAGGTGTTGAAAAGATGTACAGTTGTCAATCAACACAAATTAAAGCCCCAGCAGTTGCAGCTGCTGGGGCTTTTTAATACCGATTATGCGGAGGTATTAACCGCAGGCTAGTTACCGTTTGTTCTTCTGTCTAGCCATTTGCAGATAAAGTAGGCAACGACATCTGCCGTGACAGAGACAATAAACGATAGTACAGTTGTCAAAAAACACACCCCCTTCCTGCACCAGTATAGGGGCGGTAACGAAGAGATTATAACATAAATGTACCCTTGACGCCAGCGGTCGCATATTTTCATTGACAGCGCAATTAATAAATATTACAATAGTGTATATGCGCAAAAGCATATTGATGATGAAATGGAGAAAAAATTTAGGAAAGAGGAGGTGAGTAACATCCCAGTATTATTTGAAAAAACAATCATCGTATCGTTAGTAATTGTATTTGCAATGGCCCTTGGTGTCTTAATTGGATATATTTGGCGCAAAAAAATCGCTGAAGGCAAACTCAATCAGGCGGAACTTGTCGCAAAGAAAATGGTTGAAGATGCCGAACGTTCAGCAGAAGCTGTCAAAAAAGAAAAGCTTGTTGAAGCAAAAGAAGAAGCACACAAATTAAGAACGGAAGCGGAAAAAGAATACAAAGAAAGACGTGCTGAGGTTCAAAAATTTGAAAAGCGTGTTCTTCAAAAAGAAGAAACATTGGACCGAAAAATTAGTCAGATTGAAGAAAAAGACAATCGCTACAATGACAAATTTCGAAAACTACAAGATCGTGAGAATGAAATCGAGCGATTGGTAGGAGAACAACAAACCAAACTCGAAGAAATTTCGAACTTAACAAGCGAGCAAGCGAAAGAGCAAATTCTTTCCAAAGCAGAAAAAGAAGTTCGCAACGAGATGGCTGTGATGATCAAAGACCTTGAAAACAAGGCAAAAGAAGAAGCGGACAAGAAGGCGAGAGACATCGTATCCTTTGCCATTCAGCGCTGTGCAGCGGATCATGTTGCTGAGACAACCGTATCCGTCGTTACCTTGCCAAACGATGAGATGAAAGGACGAATTATCGGACGTGAAGGAAGAAATATTCGTACGCTCGAAAGTTTGACAGGTGTAGATTTTATCATTGACGACACACCAGAGGCAGTCGTGCTTTCCGCATTTGATCCAATTCGCCGAGAGATTGCACGCATCGCACTCGAAAAACTGATTGCTGATGGAAGAATCCATCCATCCAGAATCGAAGAAATGGTAGAAAAAGCAAAAACAGAAGTAGATAATATCATCAAAGAAGAAGGCGAAAAAGCGTCGTTTGAAACGGGCGTGTTCGGACTTCATCCAGAACTTATTAAATTACTCGGAAGACTCAAGTATCGAACCAGCTACGGACAAAATGTTCTCAAACATTCGATCGAGATTTCCCATTTATGCGGAATTATGGCTTCGGAAATTGGAGCGGATCCAAAACTAGCAAAACGTGCGGGACTTCTTCATGACATTGGAAAAGCGGTGGATCATGAGATGGAAGGTACGCACATCGAAATCGGAATGGATTTGCTCAGAAGATATAAAGAATCAAAAGAAGTGATTCATGCAATGTCAACACACCACGGAGATTATGAGCCACAGACGGTAGAAGCGGTGCTAGTGACAGCGGCGGATGCAATTTCTGCGGCAAGACCAGGTGCAAGAGGGGAAACCCTCGAGGCTTACATCAAAAGACTTCAAAAACTCGAAGAAATTTCCAATTCTTTTGACGGAGTTGAAAAATCCTTTGCGATTCAAGCGGGAAGAGAAGTACGAATTCTTGTTAAGCCAGAAGATATCAACGACGGGGCATTGCCGCTGCTTGCTCGTGAAGTGACCAAAAAGATCGAAAGTGAAATGGAATACCCAGGACAGATCAAAGTCAACATCATTCGAGAAACAAGAGCAATCGATTACGCAAAATAATATTTCAAAATCAAGATCCTGTGCACAGAAAAAAGCGCAGGATTTTGTGTTTTCGCTGGGCTTGCAGTATTTACAAATATCCAAATATGATATATTATTGATAAAGGGAAAGCAATGTTGGGAGAGCATCGCTTGGATATGAATAGGAGAAAAGGAATTGAAAAGGAGAATGTTATGATCAAGGTAGAAATTTGTGCAGGCTCAAAATGTATGATGGCTGGAGCATCGACAATGTTTGATATGCTCGAGGAATTGGTGGAAGATCTTAAAGAACAAGGATATGAGGAGGAGATTTCGCTGGAGTTCTCCAAATGCATGCAATTCTGCAAAGGAGATGCGTCCTTAACTCCTGTTGTAAAAATCAACGACGAAGTTGTTACCAAGGCAAAAACACAAGCCGTGATGGAAAAAATTGTGGGGATGGTTACTGCACAGTAAAAGGTTTTTAGGAAGGGGAAAAAGTTACATATGTTAGGTATTTACACCGATATTATTAATATTCGACGTAAGGTTTTTGCGGAAGTGGCAAGTATCGCATACGAAGATCGTCCTTTGAGCGAGCTGCCAAAATCCGTGTTCAAAATTTTGCCTGGGGAAGAGGCGTCGTTTCGAAATGATATTTTCAAAGAGCGAGCAGTCGTAGGCGAAAGAATCCGTCTTGCGATGGGGCTCGACGTGCGTTCTGCGGGAGTTTATGGGCCAATCACGGATGGCGTTGAAGAAGTTGATGTAAACGAGCGAATTTATGAAGCACCGCTGATCAATGTGATTCCTTTTGCGTGCGAGGCTTGTCCGACAAAAACGATTGAAGTGACCAATCATTGCAGAAGATGCATTGCGCATCCATGCCAAAATGTTTGCCCTGTCAATGCGATTACACTCGACAAAAAGAAAGCCAATATCGACCAAAGCAAATGCATCAAATGCGGAAAATGTAAAGAAGTTTGTCCGTATAGCGCAATTATTTTGTACGATCGTCCATGCGCTGTGTCCTGCGGGGTTAATGCAATCGGTAGCGACCATCTTGGACGAGCAAAAATAGATCACGACAAATGCGTTTCTTGCGGAAACTGTATGCAAGCTTGTCCATTTGCAGCAATTGCCGACAAATCACAAATCTATCAGCTGATCAAGGCGCTTAAATCCGAAAAACATATTTACGCCATTATTGCACCAGCGTTCGTGGGACAATTCGGACCGATGGCAAGTCCAGCGCAAGTGTTTGAAGCGATTCGGCAGCTAGGATTTGGCTCCGTCGTCGAAGTAGGACTCGGCGCAGATATCGAAACCATTCACGAGGCGCAAGAGTTCCTCGATGAAGTGCCAAACAAACGGCCTTACATGGGAACCAGCTGCTGTCCTGCTTGGGCGGGCATGGTCAAAAAAATGTTCCCAGATCAAATGCCATACATTTCCGATTCATCGACGCCGATGATTGCAACGGCGCAGTTCATCAAGAAAAAAGATCCGGAAGCAAAAGTTTGTTTCATCGGACCATGTACGGCAAAAAAACTTGAAGCACTGGAAGAAAATGTGAAGCATTATGTGGATTTTGTCATCACTTTCGAAGAGCTGTTCGGCTTGTTTATCGCAAAAGACATCGAGCCATCAGAAATCGAAACGGATGAAGTGATCAACGACGCTTCAACAGTTGGACGAAACTTCGCTCAATCGGGCGGTGTTGCCATGGCAGTGAGCAAGGTGGCAAAACAACTCGATCCAAGCGCAGTGATTCAGGTCGAAGGAGCAAATGGTCTGCATGAGTGTGTTAAAATGATTCGACTAGCCAAAGCGGGCAAGAAAAATGGAATGTTGCTGGAAGGAATGGGTTGCGAAGATGGATGTATCGGTGGAGCTGGTACGGTAATCTCCGTCGCACAGGCACGTAAAGCGCTCCAAAAATTCAGCAGCGAGGCAAAAGCAGAGCTGTCGACACAAAACGAAAAAATTATGAAATAGTGGCAGAGTATCATAGAATAACAAAGCAACTGCAGAGTAGCTACCATGGATATTGAACGCCGAAGAGAATCGAATCATTCATCAATATGGTTTGCGATGATTTCGGATCACGTCATAGTTCATGAGAAAAAATTGTGTTATCGATTAGGAAAGAATATCCTAGTTATAAAAAAATAAAGAGATTGATCTTGAAAAAATTTGCAAGACAATCTCTTTTTTTGCGTCAAAAAATTTTCGCCAAGCCGTTGAAATTTCTCTTCGTTTTCGGTACAATATGTGAGGATTAATTAAAGGAGGAAATTATGTCAACCAACACGACGAAAAAAATTATTCAAGTGGAAGAAAAAGTGCCAAACAGCCTTTTGATCCCGCTGAGCTTGCAGCATACTTTTGCGATGTTTGGAGCGTCGGTGCTCGTGCCAATTATTTTTGGAATCGACCCAGGCATCGTATTGTTTATGAATGGAATCGGTACATTACTATTTATTGTAATCACCAAAGGGATGGCGCCAGCATATCTCGGCTCGAGCTTTGCATTCCTCGGGCCAGCGGCGATTATCATCGGCTCGAGTGGATTCCAATATGCGCAAGGAGCTTTTGCGGTGGTCGGATTTCTCGGCTGTATTTTGGCATGGATTATTTATAAATTTGGTACGGATTGGATCAATGTCGTGCTTCCGCCAGCAGCAATGGGACCTGTGGTTGCGCTGATTGGACTAGAGCTTGCAGGACTGACTGTAGCGGGTGGCTCGACTGGCGCAAATATTATGGTCGAAAATTCTACGGCGCAAGATTGGATTGTATTTTTGATTACGCTTGGCGTGGCAGTTTTTGGATCGGTGATGTTCAAAAACTTCTT
>JBHBDS010000178.1:0-4921 GCA_041784625.1 Filifactoraceae bacterium | reverse complement strand
ATTGTAGCACAAAAAAACCAAAGCGCAGAGGATTTTTTAGGGAATCCTTGATCTTTGGTTTGTAAACTTTCTATGCATAGGATACGATCAGTCCGTTGCGCTCCGCATAGTAGCTACACAGCCCTCTGGTGTCGTTGATTTCTGTTTTCACATCCGCCCAGCGCTCAATCACTTGATCTTTTAGAAGAGTTGCCATTTCCGAATTTTGGCAGTGGCTGATGGTGATGGAACGTAGCTCGGGCTTTCTTGCTTTCATTTCATCCAGCATAAATTGCAGCGCTTTTTTGGTTCCGCGGACCTTGCCCTTGATGTCGATCGTGCCCTCTGGACTTGCGACGCCGATGCCCCAGAAGCCGAGTTTTTTTGCGATAAATCCAGCAAACGGAGACATTCTTCCGTTTTTTACGAGGTTATTGAACGAGCAGAGCGCAAAAATCGTTTCGGTATCGATCGCTTCTTTGTTGGCGAGTTCCACTATTTCCTCAAAATTTTTGCCAGCGATGATGTGGTCGCTGATGGTGCGCACCAGATGCACGAGTGCAGGCCCTGCGGAAAGAGAATTGATGATGGCGATGTTTTTGCCTGCTTGTTTTTCCAAAAGCATTTCTTTGGCAACGCAAGCGGAGTTGTAGCTGCCTGAGAGTTCTTTTGAAATAGTAATCGCAAGGACATTGCCTTCTTTTTCAAAATGCTCGAGCCATGCTTGTGGCGATGGGCAAGCGCTTTTGCTCGCTTTTTGTTCATGCTCCATTGCGTCGACCAATTCATTCACTACGATGTTCTCGTCATCGATATAATCTGTGCTTCCGACCGTCAATACGAATGGTACGGAATGATATTTTATCTCGCAATTCTCGTCTTGATAATGAAATTCCTCGATGTCGCAACTCGAATCGACCACGATATTCCAAATCATATGGTAACCTCCTTGGGATTATGCTATTACTGATCTTTTGTATTAGATTCTCTAATAGTATACCACAAATCAGGTGGGAAAAGCAGTATCAATTTCACAAAAGGATTTTGATCTTCGTAAATGAAGCAAGTCAGATCATGCTAGCAAAAAAAGAGGACTTCGTCTGAAATCCTCTTATTGGTATTATTCGTATTTGAATGTTCCGTCTGCAACTGCTTTTGCTGCTTTGACATCATCTGGTCTTCCAGAGAACATTACCGCGCCAAATTGCTCTTCTTCATACTCGAACACCCAGCCATACACTTCAAAATCTTCTTCAAAGATTTCGTCTATATAGGTTCCTGTAATAATCATTGCATCGTAAGAACCGAATTTTCCGCTGTTTACTTCAAGGTCATCCGCTGGCACAAGTTCGTAATAGTAGTCTGCCATGTATTCGCCCATATCTTCAAGCGTCATTCCCACCGCATAATCATAAGGGTTGAAGATGTCGAGAACCAAATCGTTGTCCATATTATAGTAGCTAACGAATCCTTCTTCGGTGTAGTTTTCGTCCCAGTCTCCCTTTGGTACTGTGACCATGCCGATGTCCGCAATTCCGAGTTCTTGTGTGCCAGATTTTGTACTTCCGCTGCCATTTCCTCCGCCACAAGCGGTTAGTCCCACGATTAGCAATGCTGCGAGCATTAGTGATAATAATTTTTTCATTTTTCTCCTCTTTTCTTTGTAGTAAATAATAAAGTGCGCAAGTCGTTTGGAATCATCACAAAAACTTGCGATTGTTGCCTGAGTTTATTGAGCCGATCATGTGAAGCGGCAATGGTTCAAGTAAGCGTGGTGATTTTTTTGTTACCATGCGAAATGCTTGTTCTATGCCCAAGGATCGTCTGCCTTTGGAATTCGAATTCCAGCAAGTAGCAGCTGCTCCCACAAGAACCACTGATCGCCTTTTTTGCGAAGGACGATCGGTCTTGGAGAATCTGCGCCTGTGGATTGCAAAAATAATTTAGCGTAACCTTCTTGGTCGTATGAATACGGATTGTCGGTCACGGTAATGGAGTATGGCACGCTTGGCTCGTAGTTATTCTCTGGAGAAGTTCCTGCGAGGTAGCTGCGTGGCACATAATCTGCGTTGCCAAATCGATCTCTTAGAAATTGTAGATCGTATGCCGAAAGTGGCTGTGGTCCTTTTAGATAGTTGAGCATTTCGATCGCTGCATCCTTGTTTTTTGGATAATGCACGAGTGCAAGTACAGCAAGTGCAGCGGTCTCAAATGGTGATTGGAGCGTTCCAAGCTGCTGTAGCTCGGAAACGCTCTGTGGCAATTTATCAAAGGTAAAAACTTTCTTTTCCATAAAGCCTCCTTAATATTTTCCGCCGGAAGTTGTTCCACCTGATCCCGACGAAGATGAGGATGAGTCAGATTTTTCTCTGCGTGTGCGCACAACATTTCGATACAAGAAGATATCGCGGCTGTCATGATAGTTCAGACTGTTGTTGACAAGATAGCTGGATGCGCCAGCCTTCATCGATACGGTGCGAAGTGGTGCAGTCAGCGCGGTCATGATTCCAAGTGAAATCAGTGCGCCGATCACGATAGCAAGCGGTAGCCACCACCAAGCGAGTTGGTTGCGTGGAACGGTGTACTCAACACCGCTTGTATGTGCGGTCAATGTTTCGCTCGCAAGCTCTGCAAAACGATTGAATCCGCCGTAGTAGTCATCTTTTTTGAGGAATTTGATGACTTCTTTTCCCATATAGTCCACGACTTTTTGGTTTAGCGTCGTATCGACATCATCGCCAGCGTGGATTGCCCAGTCACGGTCGCCAGTGGAGATCACCAGCATAACTCCTGTAAACATAGCATCATCATACAAATATTTTGCAAAAGGAATGATGTCACGGATTCCTTCTGGATTCCATTCTGGATCAGTAAAATCTTCCAGCACAACAATTCGAGCAGGGATGCCAAGTTTGGACTCAATGCGAGAGAGTTTTGCATCTAGTCGCTCTGCTTCTTCGTCTGTCACCACGCCTGAAAAGTCGTAGAAATAAGTTTCGTAATCATTGCCCTCGACATACTCCACATCACCGCCAGAGATTCCCTCTGGATCGTCAAAATGTTGCTGGAGTCCATCGGCAAATGAAATCACCGCATCTTTGTAGTTCTCTTCATCCAGCGCATCAAATGTAGATGCTAGGATATTGTACTCGCTGAATTCATCCAGTGTTTCCACTGATGTATATAATCGGTAATCGTAGTGTTCGAGTGAAAGTACGAGTAAGTATCCGTCAATCCCGATTTGGTCATATAGCGTTTGGGTGTACTCGTCAAAATTATCGGTGTCATTGAAGTTAAAATACTCGTCATTCTCATAATTGTCTACGATGATGGTAACAGCCGTTGCGTAATTTTCATCGAGATCTGCGAATCGTTGGTCGATTTCTTTTAGGTCATCTTCACTCAACACGCCAGAACCGTCAAAAACATAGTGCGCTTCATAATCTGCGGACGCCAAGGTTGTCGGCAATACGAGTAGAAGTGCTAAGAGCACGATGGATAATAATTTTTTCATGGCGCACCTCCTATCGCAAGAACCAAGCAATCGCATATACAACTGCCGAGTTGATCAAAGTAAGTCCTGCCATCCACAATGCCGCTTTGGATTTGTCCATCGGCAAGTTGCCGACGATTTTTCCAGACTGTCCATTCATCGCAAACGCAAATTTTTGTCCATTCCAGCTGGTGTTGAGCAGCCACACTGGATACATTGCATATCGATAGCTGTTGTCGCTGAGGTTGATGTTTCCGCTTTGCACGGTGACGTTCGAATAGCCAGCTGTTGAGCCACGAAGAACTTCTTCTGTGCTGTAACGGATTCGTTCGTTGGCACGTTTGATACATTCGTCCACGTCCACATCGTATCGGTTTGCAAGATAGCCCGATAGATATGCCGTTTGGAAATCTTTGGTCTGAGCCACGTCAAATGGTTCGACCGATTCCATCAAATCATCGTCCATCTTGGTTGAGCCATCGACTGGAATGTTTTGGAACGCAAGCTCTCCAGAACGGTTGAGCATATATACCGAGGTCTCCGTGTAATCGTAGTTGGAATCCGAGTAAGTTCGGATGATCTCGCCATGGAATACATAGTGCGCATGTACTTTGGAGTCAAACAACCATACTGGAACGTAGACCCCTTTGATTTCGTCGATATGGTTTTCGTCCTTAAACACTTGCGGAACAAATCGCTTGTCCACGTGTTTTTTGAGCGCTTCCTTCGCCGCCTTTTTGTCGTGCATAAATGGAATGATCACGTCTGGCTTGAGGTCGCCCGAGAATTGGTTTTTCATTACAATATTGTTGTCGCAGAATGGACACTTGGTCGCAGCGGTTGTTTCGTCCGCTACTACTTCGCCGCCGCAAGATTGGCAAGCGTAAACATTCATGCCCTGTGTATCGTCGGAGCTGAAGTACTCTGATTCATCCTGAGACCACTCGAGATTTTCTGTTGCGTTCTCGTTTAATATGCTGTCCATTGCCTGTAGAGATTCTACATCGATGGTCGTGTCGCAGTACGGACATTGCATCTGCTGCGATTGACTGTCAAACTCGATGGAAGCATTACAATTGGGACATTTGTAATCTAATAATCCGCTCAAATTAGTTTCCCCCTTTATTGAATGATTATCTCATATCCAATTCGTTGATTGGATCGCCGCACTCTGGACAGAATTTTGGTAGCTTGTCCGATTGTGGTGCAACCCATCCGCATTTGTCACAAACGATTTGTGCGCTAACAGGTTTTGTCGAACCACATTCTTGGCAGAATTTTCCGCTGTTCACGGTACCGCACTGACATTGCCAGCTGCCCTGTGGAGCGGCGCCGCCCATTGGTTGCTGCATCTGCTGTGGTTGCTGATATTGCTGCTGTTGCTGCATTTGCTGCTGTTGCATTTGTTGTTGCTGCATTTGCTGTTGTTGACCCATTGCGAACAGATTT
>JBHBDS010000177.1:0-7674 GCA_041784625.1 Filifactoraceae bacterium | reverse complement strand
GGCGGACAAAATTGAAAAAGTTTTGCAGATACTAAGTTTTAAGAGAAGTGTATTCGCAAAAATTCTATCCTAAAGTTAGCTATAAATAAAATATTATTGACAAACATAACGATACAAATACAATGATATAAAGGTTATTATTAGATAACCAAATCAAATTATGATGGGAGAAATTTTATTTATGGATTCAAAGAAAAACAAATTTCAAAATTGGACGCATAAATTATTTTTGAAAAAAGTGTTCGTTGCGTTCACAATTATTTCGCTATTGGGTAGCAATATGGCATTTGCTGTCACAGGAGATCAAATTGCTAAAGATGGGAGATATACGGCGACTGGATATGGAAAAAAGAGTGACCGTGGGATATCGCTCACTGTAGTTGTAAAAGATGGAAAGATAATTGCCATAGAGAATATTATTCAGCTTAAAGAGGGAAAAATTCGGACTTTAGAGAGTAAATATCGAAATCAGGCATATCAGATCATTAATAGAGACTATATTGGGGAAACTGCGAGCCTTAATAATGTAGATGCAGTATCACAACCAACTAAGGAAAAGTATGTACTTGCTATGGTGAACGCAATCAAAAAAGCAATCAAAGATGCACCGGCGGCACCACAAGGGGACAATGGGCAGATAAATCCAGGCGCTGGACAAGGAGATAATGGACAAAATGATCAGCTGATTCGAATGCCATTTCTCTTAGAAGTTTTGGAGTTCGATTATTCTACAGAGATTACATTCCTAATAAAAAATGGTCGGATTATTGGCTTGGAGCAGACCAACAATGCGAGCGAGAAAAAAAGTAGAGAGCGACATGAAAAGGCAAGAGAAGAAATTTTTGGACACATCCAAGGGAAAACACCAGCAGAAGCTGCAGCTCTGAAAATCGATGCTGTTTCGAAAGCTACATACTCAACAAAAACTTTCAAAGAAGCTATTAGTAAGCTAGCAAATGAATACAAAGCGCCAGAAAAACCAACCATTACTAGAACCGTAACTTTCAAAATTGAAAATGGAAGCTGGTCGGATGGAACGACAGCAGATAAAAAAGTCACACTTACAGGCAAAGAGGGAGACGCATTAACACTTGCTGCAAGTCAAATTCCTGCGATCGGAAATCCAAACGCTGGCTACAAAGTAGGAAGCTGGGATGTAGAGCCACAAGCAGGAGCAGTAACACAAGATGTAACCTACACCTACAAATTTGTAGAGAAAGAAACTATTTCGAAAACAGTTACTTTCAAAATCGAAAATGGAAGCTGGTCGGATGGAACGACAGTAGATAAAAAAGTCGAACTCACAGGCAAAGAGGGCGACACGCTAACTCTTGCTGCAGATCAAATTCCTGCGATTGGCAATCCAAACGCTGGCTACAAAGTTGGAAACTGGGATGCTGAGCCACAAGCAGGCGCAGTGACAGAAGATGTGACCTACACTTACAAATTTGTAGAGAAGGAGCAAGAACCAGGAACTGATGAGCCGACTGATCCAAACGACGACGAGCAAGCGACAACACATTCATTTACGCTGAATGTTCAACCAGATGAGGATGCGGAGTTCAAAGAATATTCCACAACGATCACATTCAAAGTGAAAGATAGAAAAGTTGTTGGTTTGGAACAAACAAGTACAGCAACAAGCGGATACAGTAAAAGATTGCATCAAAGAGCGACAGCAAAAATTCTGGAACAAATCCAAGGAAAATCAATCGACGAAATCGCTTCGATTGAAATCGATGCGGCTTCTGGTGCAACTCGATCAACAGAAACTTTTAAAAGTGCAATCAAAAAACTCGCAGAAAAACTAAAAGTTGAAGAGAAAAAAGACATCGAAAGAACAGTAACTTTCAAAATCGAAAATGGAAGCTGGTCGGATGGATCGACAGAAGATAAGATAGTCGAGCTCAAAGGCAAAGAGGGTGAGACATTAACACTTGCAGCAGATCAAATCCCTGAAATCGGAGAACCAAATGATGGCTACAAAGTAGGAAGCTGGAATGTAGAACCGATCGCTGGTGAAGTGACCGAGGATGTGGAATATGTATATAGCTTTGTAAAAGAAGACACACAACCAGGTGGAGAACTAGCTCCAGGGGATAATACTGGAGGAGGCGGAACTGGAGGAACAACTCCAGGGGAAGGCAGTGGACAACAGAACCCAGGCGATGATACCACAGGAGGAACTGGAGGTGGAACTCCAGGTGATAATAATTCCAACGGTGGAGAAAACCAAGGCGGTGACAACCAAAGCGGAAACGGATCGCAAAACCCAGACAGTAATACTGGCGGAAGCGAGACTGGGAATCAAGGAGATAACCAAGGCGGTGACGGTCAAGGCAGCGATAGCGGGCAACAGAACTCGAATCAAGAGAACGGACAACAAAATCAAGGCAGTGACAATAATTCAAGCGGACAACCTGCGCAGCCACAACAGCCACAACAGCCACAATCAGGAAATTCGGGAGCTTCATCATCAGGCGGTACGAGCTACTTCGGTGGAGCAAGCAGAAGCTCTGTAAGACCAGATCCAGTTTCCAAGAAGCGAGAAGAAGTGATTCAGGACAGACCGACCCCTTTGGCATCGGCAGAGCAAACAAAATTTGACGACGTAACAGAATCGCACTGGGCGTATGGTGCGGTGATGGAGTCTGTAGAAAAAGGATTTTTCGTTGGAATTTCCAAAACGATTTTTGCACTAAGCAAGACACTCACCAGAGCAGAATTTATTACCGTGCTTTCCAGAATTCTCAAAGCAGAGTTCAAATCGAATGCAAAAAATGTTTTTGTTGATGTAAAAGATGATGACTACTATGCAAAAGCGGCAAATTGGGCGCTTGAAAAAGGGTACATTTCCGTAGTAGACAACAAATTTGAGCCAAACGCTAACATGACTCGTGAAGATGTAGCAATTGTGCTGGCAAAAGTACTACAAGAAAAAGGAAGCATCACTTTGGAAAAAACTTCCTATAAAGATGAGCAGAATATTTCAGAACAAGCAAAACAAAGCATACAGCTTGTCAGCTCGAGCAAAGTCATGTCAGGTCATGCCAATGGAATTTTTGGCGCAAAAGAGAGTTTGACAAGAGCCCAACTTGCTTCCATCATCTTGAGACTAAGCGAAGCACTGGCAAAATAACTAGAAAGAATGATTTTGGAAAAAATTATTGAAATATTATTTTGAAGAAATGTTCTTTGGAGACGTGTATGCATCTTTGAAAAACATCGTATCAACAATTGAAAAATTTGCGCAGTGATTTGCACTAATGTTTTCTGAAGTCGTAAGATAGCTGACGTAAAATGTATTGCGTAGATAGAAATTATGCGAGGTAGTATCCAATTGCTGCCTCGCTGTTCATTTTTCAACGCAAAGTCAAGTTCTAGTTGAACTGGAATTTACTTTGGAGAGTAACAAATAAAATTTTCGCCGAAAATGGCAAGGAAAAAAGCGTATTTCACTGTACATAATTAGAAGCTTATGATAAAATATTATGGTAATTTTAACTGTAGGAGGTGTAAAATTGAAAACAACTCTATTAGTTTTGGAAGTGATTGTTAGTATCGCATTGATTATTTCAGTACTTCTTCAGTCTGGAAACAAGGGAGGATTGGGCGTTTTGTCTGGCGCATCCGATCAGCTTTCAGGCAATCAGTCTAAAGGAGCAGAAGCGATTTATCGTAAAATCACTGCGGTTTTAGGTACGGTATTTTTGGTTCTTTCAATTGCGCTAGTAGCAATATTCTAATTTTTATTTTGGGAGGATTTATTCATTATGAACAGTATGGTATTTTTGGCTCCTGTTGTTGGAATTGGAGCCTTGGTTTTTGCGTGGCTTCTCGCTGGCAAAATCAACAAGGTTCAGCCAGGTACAGAGAGAATGGAGGAGATTGCTTCTTACATTCACGAAGGGGCGATGGCGTTCCTTACAAGAGAGTACAAAGCACTTAGCTTCTTTATTGTAGGACTTTTTGTCGTTCTTGCAATCGGAATCGACGTGCTTACAGCAGTGAGCTTTTTGGTAGGAGCATTGTTCTCGACGCTTGCAGGATTTTTCGGAATGAAAGTTGCGACTAAAGCAAATGTTCGTACAGCAAATGCAGCTCGTGAAGGCGGAATGAACCAAGCACTTTCAGTAGCGTTCTCTGGTGGAGCGGTTATGGGTATGTGTGTTGTTGGTCTAGGAATCCTTGGCGTTGGCGCACTTTATGCAGTGCTTGTAAACAACTTTGGCAAATCGCTTATCGAAGCAGCAACAATCCTAACTGGATTTGGTTTGGGAGCTTCTTCTCTTGCGCTATTTGGTCGTGTAGGTGGCGGTATCTATACAAAAGCTGCAGACGTTGGAGCTGACCTTGTTGGTAAAGTAGAAGCGGGAATCCCTGAGGATGACCCAAGAAACCCTGCTGTTATTGCGGACAACGTTGGAGATAACGTTGGTGACGTTGCTGGTATGGGTGCGGACCTATTTGAATCTTATGTTGGATCGATTATCGGTGCGGTTACTCTTGGAATTATCGCTGCCAATGCAAATGGTGCGGCATACGGCGAAAACGGCGTACTGTTCCCACTTCTTGTATCGGCAATCGGTGTTGTTTCTTCGATCATCGGTACATTCTTTGTAAAAGGTGGCGATGGTGTTGACCCAGGAAAATCTCTTAAAATGGGAACTTATGTTTCTGGTGCAATCACAATCATTGGATCTTTCTTCCTATCAAGAATGTTCCTTGGAAACCTTACAGGATTCTGGGCAATCGTGTTTGGTCTTGTTGTAGGAACACTAATCGGACAAATCACAGAAGTTTACACTTCTTCAGACTACAAACATGTTAAGAAAATTGCGGATCAATCCGAAACTGGTCCTGCAACAACAATCATCTCTGGTCTTGCAGTTGGTATGGAATCAACAGCAGTGCCTGTACTACTAATCTGCGTTGGTATTCTTGGCGCATATTGGGCAGCAGGACTTTATGGAATCGCATTGGCAGCGGTAGGAATGCTTGCTACTGGTGGTATGACAATTGCCGTTGACGCATACGGACCAATCGCAGACAACGCTGGTGGTATTGCAGAAATGTCTGAACTTCCAGGTTCTGTACGTGAGATCACAGACAAATTGGACTCTGTTGGTAATACAACAGCGGCAATCGGAAAAGGATTCGCAATCGGATCAGCAGCTCTTACTGCACTTGCTCTCTTTGCATCCTATACAGCAGTAACAAATCTAACAGAAATTTCGATCACAAAACCAGCAGTAATCGTTGGTATGCTAGTAGGAGGAATGCTACCATTCCTATTCTCGGCAATCACAATGCAAGCAGTAGGAAAAGCTGCTTTCCAAATGATTGAAGAAGTAAGAAGACAGTTCAAAGAAATCCCAGGTATCATGGAAGGAAAAGCAAAACCAGATTACGCAAAATGTGTTGACATTTCGACTGGTGCAGCGCTAAAAGAAATGATTATCCCAGGGGTGCTTGCGGTGGTGAGCCCAATTGCTACAGGACTTCTACTTGGAACAGAAGCGCTCGGCGGATTGCTCGGCGGATCGCTTGTATCGGGTGTTCTTATGGCAATCATGATGTCCAATGCGGGTGGAGCATGGGATAATGCGAAAAAATATATCGAAGGTGGAGCTCATGGCGGGAAAGGTTCTGAGCCACACAAAGCAGCAGTTGTTGGAGACACCGTGGGTGACCCATTCAAAGATACATCTGGACCATCCATCAACATCCTAATCAAACTGATGACAATCGTAGCGGTAGTGTTTGCGCCATTGTTTGTTCAATACGGCGGAATCCTACTAAAAATGATTGAGAAGTAAAAATCGAATCAAAAATATTTTACAGCCTTTGTTTTCGGACGGAGGCTGTTTTTGTGTACGAAAAATTTCGATGATTTTCCAATAGGAAAAAGTGGTGCTACACTTTTTGAAATGCTTCGACAATTATCTTGAAGGAAAATCGCTTAGAAAATCTTTATGCAAATGGAGCATCGTAAATTTGCACCCTGTATTATCAAGGTGTAATATGCTCGACTGAAAAATAGGTGTGGCTCATGCGCAAAACAAAAAGGTGGTGCTACAGAATGAGAAAGTTTCATTCTGCAGCAACCACCTCGTACTAGCAAAGGATTCTAATTCTTAAAGCAATGGTGTCCAAGCAAGTTTCATAACTTCGTCGGAGTTGTCCATTGATTGGATAAGTTGTAGTCTGATGTATTTGTCTACGATATCTTTCAACGTTGTTTGTGTTGTTTCTTGCGATAGACCGAATTGAAGCGAATTGTTGAGCATTACGTTCATTTCATAGTCGCCGGAGTTCCATCCCTCTTTGAGCAACATATTGGTTGCTTCTTCAGGATTTTCTCTCATATAAGAGTGTGCTTTTTGGATCGCTTGAACAATTTTCTTTGATATTACAGGGTTTTCTTGAGTAAACGTACGGTTCATTGCGATAACGCAGCAGTTTTGTGTTGCAAAATCAGTATCGAGCAAAGAGCGGATACATCTTAGTTTTCCGTCTTTTACCATTCCGTATGCAAATGCGTCACTTAGAAGTGCAGCGGAGATTTCGCCACGCTCCATCGCAGCAACACATGCGTCTGCGGAAACTTGAATCATTTCAACTTCTGTTTGTGGATTGATTCCATCTGCATCTAGAAGAAGAGCGGTGATGTTGTAGTCAGCAGCCCCGATTCCACCTGGAACAGATACTTGTGTTCCTTTTAGATCTTGAGTCGAATTATACTCGCTGTCTGCAAGAACATAGATGGATTTACATCCGATATGTGCTCCACCAACAAAGGTAATGTCAACGCCATTAGTGATTGGCACAAGCATTTTTGCAATATGTCCAACAGCGACGGTTGCTTGTTTTGTTCCAAGCGCTTCTACGTCGGATGTTCCTTTGATTCCCTCAGCAATCAGTCCCGCTTCTTCATAAAAGCCAAGGTGATTTGCTACCGTTGGTCCCGAGGTACATCCATCGGACATATAGTAGAAGAATGGTTTGCCATATGCAGGTTCTTTTTCCATTGCAGCAAGTTCTTCTGCAGTAGGAGTTAGATCAACATTTGCATAATCGATTGCTCGTCCAGGAGCGTCGATTGGTACAAACATTGCTTCCCAGTTTCCAGTTGTTGAAGCCTCTACAGCGTTCATATGTACGGTTGCCTCGTTTACCTCAACGTCTTCTTCTTGTCCAAGCGTTGAATTTAGATTGCCATCTGGTGAACTGCTAGCACTGTCTGAACTTTTGCCGCATCCACTCATCGATAGAGTAACGACTGCTGCAAGAAAAAGTGCAGCGATTTTGTTTTTCTTCATGTTTTTCTCCTTATATTTTATATTTCTTTGCTAGAACTACCAAAATGAAGTTGATTTAGGATCTCGTTCCGATACGCAACAAATTGATCGGAAGAACGATTGCGTGGATACTCTAAATCAATTGGGATGTCGGAGATAATCTTGCCTGGACCCGCTTCCATCACGATGACTCTCGTGCCCATATAGATTGCCTCATCCACATCATGCGTAACCATCAGTGCGAGCTGCCTATTCTCTCGCCAGATGCGCAGTATTTCGTCTTGCATATTCATTCTCGTAAAAGCGTCCAGTGCACCCAGCGGTTCATCGAGAAGTAGTATGTCTGGTTCATTAATCAGCGAGCGCACAAGTG
>JBHBDS010000176.1:0-18680 GCA_041784625.1 Filifactoraceae bacterium | reverse complement strand
GAGCAACATTTTTTTTGATTCCAGCTCATTTTTTTCTGCCGAAAAGGATTCAAATTTCTTGTTGTCCTGTTGAAGACTGTCTTTCATCCGCTCAAACTCGTATACCGTTTCGTCAAACTCGACTTCACACAGCTGAAGCTGCAGCACAAAGTCCGAAACCGATTTTTCGAGTGATGAAATTTCTTCTACCAGCGCCAATGTCTCTGCCTTCGTTTCCGCAATCTGTTCTTGCAAATTCGTCAATTGCTCATCTAGTCGCTGTTGCTCTTTTGCTGCATTATCGAGATCGTTTTGTAAAGTTACAGACTCAATCGATATTTTTCGATTTTCTTCCAGCTTGTACGCATATTCATCCGCCAGCGATTTTCGTTCGTTTTGCAAATCTTCGAGCATATATCGGTTTTCCAAAAGTTCTTCTTCCAATTCCTTCTGTTCATTGGTGATTTCAATGATCTGCGCACGACTTTCTTTTTGCTGACTCGCACTTCCTTGGTTATCGCTGAGCAAACTTTCGAGTGTATTTGTAAGATAGTTGATTCGGTTTTTGATGTCTCCGTACGAAAGTTTTATGCTATGCAATGCTGAGTCATTGTCGCTTATTTTTGTTTGTAGTTTTGAAATATCCTCCTGAATACTCGATTCTTTTCGTTTTGTATCGTCAAGCTGCTGCGAAATTTGATCTGCCTCCGCTTGAAATTTATTCATTTCATTTTGGTACTCTTCGATCAACCTTTTTCTGCTGAGGAGATTACTGGATTTGTAATAATGTCCCCCAGTGATCGAACCGCCGACATTAAATAATTCGCCCTCCAATGTGACGATTCGGTATTTGTTCTCAAACTTTCGGTTCATTCGAATCGCTTCGTCCATCGAATCGGCGAGAAGCGTTCTTCCAAGCAGTTGATCTACTACTTTGCGATATTTCTCGTCACAGCGAACCACATCGGACGCACGAACAACGCCATCCAGCACAATGACGCTAGGGCGCATATTTTCGATTGGCAAAAAGGTTGCTCTGCCCGAATTGGTTTTTTTGAGATACTCAATCGCTTTTTTTGCGGATTCACTCGTGTCAGTGATGATATTTTGGAGTGCAGAGCCAAGCGCTGTCTCAATCGCTTTCTCGTATTTCTCTTCGATTTTGATTACATTGGATACAATATCAAGTATTCCATCAAGCTGCTTGTTGCTCAAGATGACCTTGACACTCTTGTTGATTCCATCCATGTCTTTTTCCATGGACAGATGCATCGAATGTTTCAGGTAAGCATCTCGCACTTGAAGATTTTTGTGATCGAGTTTCTTTTTGATCTCCTTTTTTTCTGCCGAGATTCGATCGCTTGAAATCTTAGCATTCGTCAGTTCTTTGTGGAGTCTATCATGCAAAAATTCCAACTCTTGCAACTCTTTTTCCTTCTGAGATTTTTGCAGAGAGAGCTCATTCAGTTTTTCTCTGGTGCGGTGGATATTCCCACTGCTTTCGTCTTGTCGAAATGATTCTTTCTGAATCGTTTCTTCTAAAAATTGGATTCTGATTTCGTTTTTATGAACTTGCTCATTGAGTTGTTTGTTTTTTTGCGTGATACCCTCGATTTTTTCGTCGTACGACCGAATTTCTGATTCCAGACTCTCCATTTTTTGTGTGATGCTGTCCAATTCCTTTTGCTTTTGATTGGTCTGCAACTGGAGCGATTTTTTTTGTTCCGTTATTTGAAGATGAGTTTCTTGTTGATCTTTGGTCAACGCATTTTGTTTTTGAATCTGAAAATTTTGCTTTTCGAGCTGTTCCCGTTTGATTTCCATTCGTTCTTGCAAACGGGAAATTTCGTTCGAGTAATTATTTTTTTGAAGATCCAGGCGATTTTTCTCTTCTTCCAAATTATGAATGAGATCATTAATTTTTTTGAGGTTTTCTTCATATTCTTGAAGTTGTTCCTTGTTACTCGCAAGGTTTTTATCGACATTTTCAAGCGACGCAAGAATTCGATTTTTTTCTTCCAGCTCGAGCGAATGGTTATTGTTGATATCTTCGTATTCTTTTAACATCAAACTAAGATCCGCCGTTTTAAGCTCTTCGCTCAGACGCAGATACTCTTTCGCCTTTTCTTTTTGCCAATATAGTGGCTCAATCTGTCTTTCGATTTCCTTGAAAATATCTTCTAATCGTTCCAAATTTGCTTTCGAGTTTTCTATTTTCTTTTCGCTCTCCTCTTTCTTGAAACGAAAACGAGCAATCCCGCTTGCCTCTTCTAATAGCTTGCGGCGCTGCACCGATGTTGAGTTGACAATTTCGTCGATTTTTCCTTGGGAAATGATGGAATAACCCTCTTTCCCGATTCCCGAATCAAGAAAAAGTTCTCGAATATCTTTTAATCGTGCGGATTTCCCATTGATATAGTAATTGCTTTCTCCGCTACGGAATGCTTTTCGTTTGATACTGATTTCCGAAAACTCGATGTCCACACCACCGTCTTCATTATCAAAAATCACTTCGACTTCGCAGGAGTTGGCTTGTCCATGTCGTGCTGTTCCCGAAAAAATCACATCTTCCATTTTTTCGCCTCGGAGATTTTTTGCGCTCTGTTCTCCGAGCACCCAGCGAAAGGCGTCGAGAATATTACTTTTTCCGCTTCCGTTGGGTCCAACAATGCTCACGATTCCATCTGGAAAATCCACTTTTGTTCTATTATAAAATGACTTAAAACCTTTTATTTCAATCGATTTTAGCTTCACGTTTCCCTCACTAAATAAAAATTTTCTCTAATGCAATTTCTATTTTGTCGATTTTGATGGTATTTGTGTCACAAGAAATTATTTTCTGCTTCACAAAAAATTTTTCTTCAAAATATTTCAAATTTGCTTTCGACACCCCGATCCACTGCGACATTCTGCTGTTTGGAACTTCAACAGTAATTGTTGCGCCTTTTGCAACTTGGTTTGATCCCAAATATTCTTCCAGCACATCCCGCAGCACAAGCGAGTATACCATTTCACCAAACGCAGGATGAAAAGGTCCCGCAATCACATCGCCCTCGCTTGAAATATGTTCAGAAGCTTGCAATCCAATTCGAATAACTGGTATCAAGTGATCTCGAAAGCGACAGTAGGCTCTTTTTGCATAAATCGCTGCTGTCTCCACATCGAGTGGCGCATACATCTTATTCTCAAAAAGTGACTCAAGCTCCGTATCTCGAATAACAAGAACAGGATACATCCTCACAAAATGCGGCTTGATCAAAATGATGTCATCCACCGTCTTCATCATTTTTTGCTCGTCATCCTGCGGCAAGCCGATCATCATCTGCAAGCCTAATTTGAATCCATTTTTTAGAATAAGCCTTGACGCATCAAATACGCATTTCGAATCATGTCCACGATTGGATGCGAGCAATACTTCGTCCGAAGTCGATTGCACGCCAAGCTCAATGATTCCAACGCCATATTTTTTTAGAAAATCAAGAATTTGTTCATCAATCGCATCGGGACGTGTCGAAATTCGAATCTCATGAATCTGATTTTTTTCTCGATAAGAATTGGCAAGATCCAGCAAATCTCTTTGTTGCTGAATCGGTATTGCCGTAAAAGAACCTCCAAAAAAAGCAATCTCCACATAGGATGAACGAATCGTCGAGAGTGAATGATCGATTATCTCTTTGATTTCGTCCAAGGTCTGCGGCGCTTGTACTCCGGTGATTTTTCGCTGATTACAAAAAACGCAATCATTCGGGCAGCCTTGATGCGAGATAAAAATCGAAATCGTCTTTTTGTCACTTGTGTGCACGAATCGCCTCCCTCGCCGCGAATTGCTCCGCTTCTTTTTTGCTGATTCCTTCACCCTTGGCAACCATTTGATCGTTCAGTAAAAGCGCAACCACAAAAGTCTTTTTATGATCGGGGCCTTTTTCTTCAAGAATTTTGTATTTGATCGTAGACTCTCCATGACGCTGTACCAGTTCTTGATACTGCGTCTTGTAATCCTTAAAGAGATGTCCCTGCATTCCATGCGAAATAATTTCTTTCATATGCTCGAGTACAAATTTTTCCGCTTCATGAAAATTGGAGTCCAAATAAATTGCGCCAATTAGCGCTTCCATCGCATCGGCAATAATGGAATCTCTGCTTCTTCCGCCCGTCTGCTCCTCTCCCTTACCGAGCAAAATATATTCGCTGAGGTGGATACGATCTGCCGCTTCTCGGAGCGATCTTTCGCATACGATGGTCGAGCGAATTCGAGACATTTCGCCCTCTGTTTTGGACGAAAGATTTTTGAAAAGATGGTTTGTGATAATCAAACTCAACACCGAATCGCCCAAAAATTCCAGTCGCTCGTTGTGAACGGCTTTCCCTTTTGGGACTCGATGTTCATTCGCATAAGAAGTATGCGTCATCGCCTCAGTAATCAGCTGAGTATCTTGGAATTGATACCCAATGATTTTTTCTAGCTTGCTAAACATGGCATTTTCCTTTTTATTTGAAAAGGCTGCATAAGCAGCCTTTCGTTTATTCTTCGAAGCTAAATTCTTCATCCAACAACTCGTCGTCCACTGCGGAAATAATTACTTCATCACAAACTGGGCAGATAATATCTGACTCCTCGTCATAAAGCAAATCTTCGTCAATTTCGATTTCTTCTCCACAAGATGGACAGCTGAGTTCTACAAAATCGATCTCGTCTTCCTCATCTTCATAAAAGTCATCTTCCAAATCGAACAAAGCTTCATCCACAGCTTCTGTGTATTCTTCTAGCTCATCTTGTTTGTCGGAAAGTTCAACGATTGAATCCGCAAATTCGCCCAAAATATCCACGATTTCAAGAAGAACTTTTCCTTCTTTTGTTTCTTCAGACAAGCCGATTCCTTCGCATAGTCCTCTCAGATATGCTACTCTTTCAAACAAATAATCCATATGCTCCTCCTTACCTAAACAAAACTAAACTCTTGACATATAATCGCCAGTTCGAGTGTCAATTCTGATTTTTTCACCTTGGTTGATGAATAGTGGCACTTGAACTACTGTTCCTGTTTCCATTGTTGCAGCTTTTGTCACATTGGTTGCCGTATCCCCTTTGATTCCTGGCTCTGTCTCAACTACTTCAAGCTCAACAAAGTTTGGCGCTTCCACTTGGAATGCAGTTCCTTGGTAGAAACGAATTGTAACAACTTCATTTTCTTTTACCCATTTAATCGCTTCTTCCACTTGATCATAGTTTAGCGGAACTTGCTCGTAAGACTCGTTGTCCATGAAATAGTAAAGCTCTCCGTCATTGTAAAGATATTGCATCTCTTTGGTCTCGATTGTCGCTTTTGGGAACTTATCATTTGGGTTAAACGCTTCTTCACGAATAACTCCAGTTTTTAGATTTTTGTATTTTGTTCGAACAAAAGCAGCTCCTTTTCCTGGTTTTACATGTTGAAAATCCACGATCAAATATGGTTGACCATCTATTTCAAAAGTAACTCCTTTTCTAAAATCTCCTGCTGTAACCATTGATAACCTCCGTATATTTCAATTTTGTAGCCTTACAAAAAAGCTCTTTGTGTGATGAATATTTGTGTCAAAATAAGTAAGAAATAAATCGAGCTGATAAATATTTTTTTCAATATGCTTGATCTGAATTTTTTCAACCAGCGTGCCAATTTCATAAGCTGTGCTGTGCATCGATGCGCTGACATCAACAGAATTTTTTGTTTTTCCTTTTACCATCCAGACCGAATGTCGATAGTCTGTCGAATAATCTTTGAGAAAAATCAGTGTCTCTTGATATTCGAGCTGCATCGGACGATTTGATGAAACCAATTTGATAGATTTCACTTCGATTGGATCGCTCCCAAGCGAAGAATGAATCCGTCCCGATTGATCCAGAACCGCCTCAATACTCCCTGCTTGCGAAAACTCGGTGATCAACAGCCGCTGGAATTGCTCTGCGATTTCCATCAATTCTTTTTCCATCACGACTTGTTTGTTCAGTCGAAAACCGACACCAAGCAAACCATAAGTCGCACCAAGCACCGTGAGCATCAATGAAATCGAAATAATCAGCTCTAATAAGGTGAATCCTTTGCGTTTCATTTCTCCACCTCGTAATTATGCTTCAACCACGTTAAATTCTACCATATATGGCATTTCATTACAAGTATTTAACGGGAAATTTGAGAAAAAGGCACCGTATCTTGAAACATTTTCAAAATATAGCACCCTTCATTGTTATTTTACAAAAGTTATTCTATTTGAAACAGGAAACTAATCTCTAAATCCACCATATTCTTGTCGCTCATTAAAAATCATTTTGGAAAATTCTTTTGCCTTTTGATCATTCTGTTTGTACGCATCCGCTAAGCTCTTTTGGCAATTATCGATAAATAGTTGCACGCCTTCTTTGGTGTCACAAGTATTTTCCACGCTGTTGATTGCCACCAAGAGATTGCGCAAACTCTCTGCTTCCATTCGAATTTTGACATTCGCATCGGGGTAAATCGGCGTGATTAATCGGATGTTGTTCATCCCATCCAAATACGAGTCCAACATGTTGATTAGTGTGTCGTACTCTTTTTGTGTAGAAAAAACCCAGTCGTAAATTTTGTTGTAGTTCTTAATTTGCTCCAGCGATTTTGCTTTCTTGACAAAACCCGAAAGATCATTCGACCAGTACGAATCAAACTCGCTTCTCAACTTTAGAATTTTGTTGTATTTGTTGCTGATATTATCTTGTAGCCCGAAGTTATTATTGATCACCCCCTTGTAGAGATAGCTGTACTCTTCACCGAGACTAAATCTTAGCTCAACGCCATTTTTTTTCGGTTTCTGCATCGTCTCTTCTTCGTAAATAGTATCTGGAACTTCGGAAATAAAATATACATATGCTTGACGATATGGATTGATCACTTCGCCGTCCAAAGAAAAAATAATGCTGTCGTATTCTTTATCTTCGTACATTATTTTTTGCTCGAAGAATGTTTTTACTGTAATCGGTTCAGTCGTTTTGTTGTAATACTCCATCACCGAAACTAGCAGCACATTATCATGCTGCGGGATCATTGTAATATGCTCATTTTGTAAACTGTCGATGATTGCCACTTCATGTAGAAGAAGCATACTTCCATCCGCTAATTCTTTTTTCTTAAATAACTGAACATTTTTTTCAAAACCACAAGCGGATAAAACAATTGCTATCAAAAAAATACTCAAGATTTTTTGTGCTTTCATAATTTTCTCCTGTCATTTGATTGATGTCCGAAATTTTGCAATCTATTTTTTATATCGACAGAAACACAAAAAAGTAAAGAACCGCAGGCAAACTCCGCATAATTCTTGTGTAATACGAAAAAGAAGATCAAGCGAATAACTTCTCCTCTTAATCTTCTTTTGAAAATCGTTCTATTGAATCTATTAATTCTTTTGGGTCAAAAATCTTTTATCGAAAATATTTGAGCCAAAAATCATATCCTCTTTCGCTCATCTGCTCTTTTGGAATGAATCTCAGCGCTGCGCTATTGATGCAATATCTCATTCCACCGAGCTCCTCTGGTCCATCTGGAAAAATATGTCCCAAATGTGCATCGCCGAGCGCACTACGGACTTCTGTACGGTTCATTCCGTAAGAATCATCATTGAAGTATGCCATCAACGAGTTGTCAATTGGTTTTGCGAAACTCGGCCAACCACAGCCTGATTCGAATTTGTCAGTGGACAAAAACAGCGGCTCACCCGTTGTGATGTCTACATAGATTCCCTCTTCAAACAGATTGTAATATTCGTTTCGAAACGGCGGCTCGGTGTGTGAATGCTGCGTCACATCATATTGTAGCGAGGATAGCTCATTTTTGAGTTCTTCTCCGGATTTTTTTGTAAAAGTTGGCGCTTCAAGTAATTCTTCCTCCGCCAAGCCCAAGTCCACATGGCAATATCCTGCAGGATTTTTGACCAAATATTTTTGGTGATATTCTTCCGCTCGATAATAATTGATGAGCGGTGTAACTTCTACTTGAATTTTGTCCGAATATTTTTTTGCTAGCTCGTTCATTTCGTGCTCAATAGTCGGCAAGTCGGTCTCGTCCAAATAGTAAATCCCAGTGCGATATTGATTGCCAACGTCTGGTCCTTGGCGATCCAAACTCGTTGGATCAATGATTCGAAAATATCTTCGAAGCAGATCTTTGAGCGGAATAATCTGCTCATCATATCTTAAAAATACAGTTTCCGCAAAACCCGTTGTTTTTGTGCAGACTTGTTCGTACGTTGGATTCTGCGTTTTTCCATTTGCATAGCCTACTTCGGTTTCGAGGATTCCGTCCAAGCGACGAAAATATTCCTCCACACCCCAAAAGCAGCCTCCTGCCAAGTAAATTTCTTTCATCAAATTATCCTAGTCTATTCAAAATTGGTTTCATTCTTTCAAAAGTTGCATAGTATTTGTATCCTAGTTGCAACAAAACTTCTTCTGCAAGCTCAAAATCCTGTGCAATCGTTCGAGCGGTATGTGAATCTGAGCCGATGGTGATAATCTCTCCGCCCAATTCTTTATATAAGCGCAAAATATTCACCGAAGGATGAAAATCATCTAAACGATAGCGCATCGCCGAAGTGTTCAGCTCAATTCCTCGTCCTAAGTCAATCACATTTGTCAAAATCTCTCGGAGCAAGTCGTATTGTTTGCGAACATCGACGATATTGTTTCGGTAGCCACCATATCTTGTAACAAAATCCAGATGTCCGAGCACCGAAAAAGTAAATCCATCTTTCACCGCATCCAGCAAATCTTCAAAATATCGGCGATGATACTCGTCTACAGACAGGTTTCCATAATATTCGCTCATGCCCACGTCCACAAAATCAACTGCATGAAGAGAACCGATGATAAAATCAAACGGATATCTATTGATTGCATCTTCCATCTGAGATTTCATCGGTTTTTCCAGATTGATTTCCGAGCCGAGCCTAATGGTCAGCTTTCCCGCGAACTTTTCCCGAAGTTCCTCCACATCTTGGTAATATCGCTTATAGTCGATAATTTGATTAAGATTCATGTTGGGATCGAGCGTTTCAAAATGATCCGTCAATGCAATTTCTTTGAGCCCTTGATCGATCGCTTTTTGAGCAATATTTTGCATCGCCTCGCTCGAGTCAAAGGAATAGTGGCTGTGTATATGGTAATCGGAAATAATCATTGCAACTCCCAATTACTCGTTTTTATTCTCTTCGCCATCAAAAAATTCTTTGACTTTGTTTTCTGCGTTGTCTACAAACTCATCTACTTCTTTTTCGACTTCGTCCATATTTTCTTCCACATTTTTCTTGAATTTCTCCGCTTTCTTTTTGAAGAAATCCAATCTTTCCGCTGTTACTTTGTTAATATCGGTCGTTTCGCCTTTGTGGTCGATGATGGAGATATTGACATTTGTGAAGATCGCTGCTCCAACGCCAACTACTGCAGCAACTGGTGCAAGAATCACACCCACAGCACCAATTGTCACAGGGATATTAAGGATTACATTCTCCTCATCAGAAACGATAATTCTTGATACATTTCCTCTGCGAACAAATTCTTTGAGTGTATCCAAAAGATCGGAAACTTTCATCGAAGCGGAACCACCTTCTTTGGTTTCATTTTTCTGCTTTTCGATTTGGATAATCGCCTCAACAACATTGCCATTGCAGCTTTCTAACGCATCTTTTGCCTCTTGATAGCTCACGCCTGTTCTCTCGACCACTTGGTCAATTTTTTCGAGTGTAATCATAGTTCCTCCTTAAATATTAATAATTTTCTTGTACTCAAATCTAAATTATCAAAATGATAATCGATATATCGATCCATCACACGATCCAGTTCCAACAGCAGCTCCTCCGAAATATTTTTTGAAAATATCTCATGAATTGGAGCGCTAAAAATATATTCCATCAATCGAAAAGTTGTCGAATCCAATCGCACATTTCTGCCTGACGGATCCATGCAATTGGGACAAATTCTTCCACCCTCGGCAACGCTGAAGAAATTACCTAGATTTTCTTTTGTCCCACAATTGATGCATTCCGATATATTTGGTTTATACCCAAATAGTTGAACCATCTTTAGGTCAAAAATAACTTTTTGGAGCAAATAATTTTTTTCGACCTTCAATAGTTGAAGCATTTCCTTTAGTAAAGAGTATACCTTAATATTCGTCTGTTCTTCAAGACAAGTTTTTTCAACAAATTGCAAAAAATAATACCCGAGATATACTCGTTCAAAGTTCTGCGAAATCGCAAAATTGTTGTCGATGAGTTCCGCTTTGCTCAGTCGATATCGTCCGTCAAATGTGGTGAGACTCATATTAGAGCAGGAAAAAATCTGCACCGAGCTCATCAGCGGACTTTTTAGCCGCCTAGCATGTTTTGCGTATACGCCTATTTTGCCAAATTTCTTGGTAAAAACATTGAGTATTACATCTGCTTCCGAAAAATTTGTCGCCCGAAGAACAATCCCTTCTGTTTCAACCAGCATTATCCTAATTCTTTCTCATCAAATCCAAAGTTGCGCACAATCGCATCATTATCTCGCCAGTTTTCTTTGATTTTTACCCAGAGTTCTAGATTTATTCGTGCCTCAAATCGATCTTCGAGCTCTTTGCGCGCCGCCATTCCAATCCCTTTGATTTTTCTGCCACCCTTGCCGATGATGATTTTCTTATGATTTTCTCTTTCCACATAGATGATTGCCCCAATGTCAATCAAATTGTTTTTTTTCTCTTGCAGTCTTTCGATTTCTACCATGACGCCATGCGGAATTTCTTCTTCGGTGTAATGCAGAATTTTTTCTCGAATAATTTCCGAAATCAGCACCTTTGTCGGCTGATCTGTCACTGCATCTTGAGAGTAGAAAGGAAATCCTTCTGGCAAATATTGTTTGAGCACTTCGAGAAGTCGTTCTTTATTTTTTCCTTTTAGCGCCGACACCGGAATGATTTCAGAAAAAATTCCAAACTTATCATACATCGTAATGATTTTTAGAAGTTGTTCGTGATTGAGCTTGTCCACTTTGTTGATGATTAACAAAATCGGAACTTTTCTATCGTGGAGCATATCGATAATTGCCTGATCTTTTCGCCCGATGTAGTCGGATTCGTCCACGACAAAAAGTATGACATCCGTGTCTTTGGTGGAACGAACCGAAGATTGTTCCATATATTTGCCAAGCTTGTTGCGTGGCGTCTGCATCCCTGGCGTGTCGATGAAAACAATTTGCGAATCCTCGTCATTGTAGATTCCTCGAATCTGATTCCTCGTCGTCTGTGGTTTGTCACTCATAATGGCCACTTTATCTTCAACCAAAGCGTTAATCAAAGTCGACTTCCCGACATTTGGACGGCCGATGATACTAACAAATCCGGATTTCATATTACTTCCCATTGATATTTTTCTTTTCCTTCCTATATCTTGAACAATTGAAAGATGATTATCATGACAGCGATCCCGAGTGCTCCGCCGATGATCGTCTCTTCGGTCGTGTGAATTTTGCCCTCCACTCTCGATTGCGAAATCATCGCCGCCATCAAAAATGCCATCGTAGTGATCAATGTGTTGGATGAGAGCAAACTGATTGTCGTCGCCATCCCAAAGCCTAACGCAGAGTGTCCGCTCACCTGTCCCCCTTGAAAGGGCGTTCCTGTTTTTGTATACGTTTTGAGCCCCACAACCAAAATAAGTATCAGCACAATCCCAACAAATGTAAGATGGATTTCTTGATGCCGAATTTTGGTGAGAAGATTGAGCGTCAATGGGTTGAGCCGATCATAAAACACAACATAGCCAACAACCACTGCATTGATTGCCGTAATTACCACGGCTCCTGCAGCGACATCTTTGGCAATTTTTGCGAGCGGATGATATTCCTCGGTAATCATATCGACGACGCTCTCGATGGCAGTATTGATGAGTTCTGCTGTCACCACGAGCGATATGGTGATAAATACCAATGCGGTTTCGACCCGAGTCAGATCAAAAAATAGCATCGCAATGATTGCTACAATCGCAAACACATAATGTGCTCGCATATTATTTTGAGACATCAAAGAATAAATCAAGCCCTCCACGGCGTAGTTAAAACTTGAAATAAAACTTTTCTTTCTCTCTTTTTTTGAAAAATTTTTTTGATCCATAATAAGCCTCTATGCGCTTCGAGTGACACCAAGTTTCTTCAAATAATACTCTTGCTTTTCTTCCATAAAAACTCTTTCGGCTTCATCGATATGATCGTAGCCGAGCAAATGCAGAATCGAGTGACACACTAGAAACAAAATTTCTCGCTTGAGCGAATGGTTGTATTCTTCCGCCTGTCGAATTGCCGTTGGCACAGATATCATAATATCGCCAAGCAAAATGGGGATTGAATCATCCAGCTCAAATTCTTCCATCTCATCATCAAGCATCGGAAAAGACAAGACATCCGTAGAACAATCCTTGTCCCGATATTCTCGGTTGAGCGCTCGAATTTGTTCGTCGTCCATAAAGCTGAGCGAAATTTCGTAATCTCCCTCAAACCCTTCTTCACTCAAAACTAATTCTCCGAGCGATTGAATGAGCTGCACTATTTCTGATTTTATTTCTTGCTCATACGCTTCAAAATCTATTTCAAAATTAACCATTTTTCCCTCATCATCTTTTAACGTCTTGATCGGATTTTCTCTCGCAAGTAAAGATCATTCACTTTTACATAGAAAAAATTTCATCTCCCTTAACAATTCCAGCATTCTGCGCATATTTTATTTCAAACTCATTCCGAAAAAAACTATTTCCCCCTCGAAAAACTTTTTGCTCCTCGTTCTTTGAGTTTTGAAGTTTTTGATTGTTTTTTCCCTTCGTATTTTTCATATGCCTTGATGATTCGCTGCACCAGTTCGTGACGAACCACATCTCGCTCGTTTAAGATGCTGATGCCGATTCCTTGAACATCCTTGAGCACTTCGGTCGCGACGAGCAGCCCGCTTTTTTTGCTCGATGGTAGGTCGATCTGCGTAATATCTCCTGTCACGACAGCCTTTGAGCCATAACCAAGGCGTGTCAAAAACATTTTCATCTGCTCCGATGTCGTATTTTGTGCCTCATCCAGAATAATAAAAGCATTATCGAGCGTACGACCTCTCATATATGCCAGTGGCGCAACTTCAATCGCTCCCTTTTCCATCAATCGAGCAAACTTTTCTGCGCCAAAAATATCAAACAGCGCATCATAAAGCGGACGCAAGTACGGATCCACTTTTTCTTTCAAATCCCCTGGCAAAAATCCGAGCGATTCCCCCGCCTCAACAGCTGGCCTTGTCAAAATAATTCTCGACACCTCTTCCTTATTGAATGCTCTTGCAGCCATCGCGACCGCTAGATAGGTTTTTCCCGTTCCAGCCGGCCCGATACAAACCGTAATGTCATTGTTCTTGATGTTTTGCAGATAATTTCTTTGTCCAAGCGTTTTTGCTTTGATCGCAGCGCCACGTGAGGTGATAATGATCGAATCATTTCCTGCCGAGGATTCTTGATTCGCATCTTGATACATCTCCAGTGCATAGTTCACCGCTTGTAGGTCGATCGATCGACCCTCGCTCACAACCTGCTCCAATTTCCCAAAAACTTCTATTAGTTTGGTCGCAGCATCTTCCTCCCCAACGATCACGACGCCATTGTCACGCAAGACAATATTCACTTTAAAAAAACTTTCTAACCTTTTTATATTACGATCAAAATTCCCAAAAAGTTCCTCGATGAACTTAGTAGAATTTGCAGTATAAGCATAATTATTCAAGCATTTTCCTCCAATTTTTACGATACTACTATCATACACTATTTTGTGATAGATTAAAAGTTTGTTCCTCGAAAATGTGTAAGATTTTGTTTTTGTGGTATAATAATTTTGTAAAACAAACTATTAAAAAAACGGAGGATAAACTATGGCTATTTCAAACTTTATTAAATCGGGAGACTGGAAAGCTGAAAAACACGTACCTGTTATCACTATTCCAGAAAATGTTGTTGCGAATGAATTTTTTGAAGTAAAACTTTCTGTTGGCGAAGAGATTGCACATCCAAACACATTGGAGCACCACATCGCTTGGTACAAACTCTTCTACATTCAAGAAGGCAGCCAAGTAATCGTTGAGCTTGCATCCAACACATTTGCTGCTCACGGAGAGCTTGACAACTACAACGATGCAACATTCGTTACAAGAGTAAAACTTCCTAAGCCAGGTAAACTTGTTGCACTGAGCTACTGCAACATCCACGGACTATGGGAAAACGAACTAGAAGTAAAATTCTAGAACAGATTTGAATACTTGCCGACTATTTTGCAAAGCCAAGATAGTCGGTTTTTTTGCGAAGTAAATACTGACGATACCTCCACGATTCGTTTTCTCAAATATGATCTTCGAAACACCCAGATCGTACTGTATTGTGATACTTAAAAAAGAAGAAAATGCTATGCTCCGTTGATAAGTATTATTTCTGTGCAAAAAAATATCGAGTGCTCGACCCGATATCTTTGTAAAAAATTTAGTTGCATTATTTCGATTGGAAAACATCCTAGCTATTGAAGAAAAAGTTAGGATAATTTTGCAAAAAAATGTTGCAAGGATGATAATATCATTCTACATTTCAGGCTCTATCTTTTTTCTTGGCGGTTTTTCACCTTGAAAAATATACAGCACCGATTTGATCGTTCCGTTGTAAATATTTCTTTTTTTGCTCGCTTTTTTGCGGAACAATTCTTCCGTGTTTTGAAGACTGGTAATCAGATAGATGCTCCACGTTGGCAATTTCTGAAAAATCTTTCCGAGCGATTGATAGAGCGCTTTTACTTCTTTTTCTTCACCCATTCGCTCGCCGTATGGTGGATTGGTGATGATAAATCCGTATTCCTCTTCCAGTCGGAGTTTGGTCGCATCCATCGTTTTGAACTCAATCAAATGCTCTACACCAGCCTCGATTGCATTTTCTTTTGCGAGGCGAAGAATTTTTGGATCTTTATCATAAGCGTAGATGGTGAATTCTGCTTGATTTTCTCCTTCGATCGCCTCTTTGCGTGCTTGCACCCAGTCAGCAGCTGGAATAAAATTAAGCATCTCCCCGCCAAAATTCCGATTGACTCCTGGCATAATATTTGCCCCAATCATCGCCGCCTCGATCGCAATGGTCCCAGAGCCACACATCGGATCAAGCAGCAGTCGATCTTTTTTCCAAGGAGATAGCATCACCATAAAGGCAGCAATGGTTTCCCTCAGCGGCGCATCCCCCGAAAGCGCCCGATACCCTCGCTTGTGCAGCGCTGGTCCGCTCGTATCAAAACTCACCTCGACAATATCTTTGTTGATAAAAATATGAATGCGATGATCTCCATCGGTTTCTGGCAAAACATCGACCTTGTGCACTTTTTTCAACCGTTCGACGATGGATTTTTTGACAATGGATTGAACATCCGTTGCCGAAACAAGTTTGCTGTTGATGGAGCGCACTTTTGCGACATAAAATTTGGAGTCACTCTGCAAATATTTTTCAAATGGCAATGCTGCAATCTGATCAAATAATTTTTCGAAACTATCCGCAAAAAATTCGCCGACTTTTACCACAACACGCTCTGTACAACGCAGACAGATATTTGCTTTGGCAATCCCCAAGGAGTCGGTTTTGAAGGTCACTCGCCCGTCGCTCACCTTGAGAATCTCAAAGCCCATATTTTTTAGTTCATATGAAACGGTACTTTCCATCCCAAACAAACAAATCGCTATCGCTTCAAACATTCGATCTCCAATCTAATTTTTATGCTATTTGTAATCTGCTGAAGGATTTCTTCATTTACTATTGTTGAAAACTTCTTGAGTTCCTCCACGGATAACACAATTGTGAAATAATCTTCATCCACCAAAATCGAGTGATACAATATTTTGTTTTCTAGCAAAAATTTGGCAATTTGAGTACGAATTTGTGCAAGCGTCTGAGGATTTTTTTTCTCGACTTCTATTGCATCCATAAAATTCTTTATAAACTGCTCATGTCCATTATGTTTCTCGATCGAAAACAGCTCATCCAAAGTCTGCTGCTCTGCCAGTGACTGTTTTTTGTTTCTTTTTTCAGGCGATACATTGGCGACTTTTTTCTCTGAAGGATTTTCCTTTACCACACTCTCGTTCGCAGCGTTATTCTTTGCAATATTTTTTTCTAAACGATCTTCTTTCGCTTCTGAAAACTCCTGTGTAGATACT
The DNA here is from genome assembly GCA_041784625.1 of Filifactoraceae bacterium. Lineage (GTDB taxonomy): Bacteria > Bacillota > Clostridia > Peptostreptococcales > Filifactoraceae > JAUNKE01. Next base: position 2,460 of record JBHBDS010000176.1, on the reverse strand, counting down.
TCTTCGTTTCTACGTTCAATCTTTTGATTATTATCGAGTGCCTCATTGACAAGACGATCCGCCTCTTTGTTGAGTGCACGCTTTACATGAGTCGCTGAGAAGTATTTTAGCGTTGAAATCTCCTTTTGAATCTCTCGATAAAAAACTTGTAGATCCTCATTCTTCACTTTGTATGCACCGGTCAACTGTTTTTGAATCAACTCGCTATCGAGATAAAGTTCGACCTCATTTGCTCCGAGCGCTTTTGCTTTTTGAATCGCCGTGAGCGCCGCTCGATACTCCGCAACATTATTGGTTGCAATTCCAATCGGCTCAGCGTATTCGAGAATGGTATTCTCTCCCTTTCGAATGACAAAACCAATCGCAGCATCTCCTGGATTTCCTCGTGAACCGCCATCGGAAAAAATTACTACTCTCATCTTTTCTCCTATACAAATTCAATCGGTGCAACTTCATTTTCCGATACAAAAAGTTTCATTGTGTTCAATTCTGGAATATTTTTCTTAATAAAAGATTCCATCGCTTCCGCAAAAATCTTTTCGGTTTCAAAATGTCCGACATCAAGTGCCAAAATTCCTTTTTCTTTGAGTTCCATCGCTTGATGATACTTCAAATCACCGCTTATATAAATATCTGCACCATTTTGAATCGCAAGCTCAGCGTAGTCAAATCCAGCGCCCGTCACAAGTCCGACGCTCGAAATTTCTTTTTGTAAATCACCCACTGCTCGTATCGAATCAAGCTCTAAGCTCGATTTTATTTTTTTCGCAAACTGTACCCCCGAAATGCTTGGCACTTCAAAAATTCGAAGCAAACGACAATTTTCATGATCCTCGATGCTGGTGATTTTTGTTGCGCCGAGAAGTTTTGCAAAATAATCATTCAATCCATCCTCGATCATATCAAAATTCGTATGCGTTGCATAGAGCGCAATTCCGTTTGCAATCAGCGAATACACGAGCGAATTGTCGGTGTCGATAATTCTTTTAAGCCCCGAAAAAATCACGGGATGATGGACAAGGATGAGATTAATATTTTTATCGATTGCTTCTTGTAGCACGGACTCGGTCAACTCGAGAGCAAGCAGAATCCGATTCACCTCGTTGTTTTTTGCCCCAATCAGGAGCCCCACATTGTCCCACGACATCGCAAGGTCTTTTTGTAGTTTCTCATTCAATATTTTTTCGATTTCGTATACTTTCATAATTCCTCGTTTTTTGTCGCTAATTTTCATCACGAAAAAATTCCACTTCCAAATTCGTTGTCGAAATTATCATCAAATATAGCTAAAAACTATTTTTCAAAAATAATATCTCTAAACAATTCGAACTCGACTCTAAAAGATAAACTAAGGAAAACTTCCATCGCGTTTTCCGCCCACAACTTCACTTTCTTGTATTGAAATGAACCAAGCAATTCATTTTTTGCCAAAATTATTCTAGCAATTTTATAAGTTCATTAATCTCCGCTTGATAATTCTCCACAAGCACATCTGCGTCTTGGCTATCCGATGCTTTGATACTCTCAATGATTTTTCTTATTTCAGCAATTCTTTTTTGTAGAAGTTTTTCAAACAAACTTCTTTGCTCCTTACTTTGGTAGAATGCGCTTTTTCCAAATTCCAGTTCCCAGCGATTGTATTCCATGCGAGAAGGCTCTGGCGATACTTTGATAATCTGATAGATTTTCCCAGACTCTTTGACCAGTCGTTCTCCAATGATTGTCATCTCATTTTCGAGCAAAAGTTTTCGGAGTACTTCAGGATTTTGCATCGGCTGCAACACGAGTGTCGTATTGTTTGCAATGAGCAAATCTTTTTTTTGTAGCACAATGCTGGCGATAAGATTTCCGCCCATGCCAGCGATAACAACATGATCAACCATATCTTCTTGCCGTAGCACTTCAAGTCCCGAGCCGAGGCGTGATTCGATACGGTTACCGAGTTTTTTCTCCGCAATCAGCGTGGTTGCTTTTTGCAGCGAGCCTTTGCTGATGTCGGACACAATCGCAAAATCCGCAAGATTTTTTTCAATCAAATAAACCGCTAGATAGCCATGATCTGTTCCAACATCGAGAACTTTTTTTGATTTTCCAATTTCTTCTGCAATAGCCAGCAGTCTATGATCCATTTTCTCTCCTTAAAACTCGTTTTATCCGATTGCACTCTGATATACTTAATATTTTTCGTCAATGGAGCAATTATTGTTGAAAATATAAAAAAGCAATCTTTTTTGGGATTAATGCCAAAAAAATTTCAATATTTCTCAAGAATAGCATACTATCCTTGAAGCTCCACCAACTAAATAATTTTGTTGGACCATTCTTCAATATTCCAAATCTCGTCCACTATATCCTGGTAGAATTCTGGCTCATGCGAAACAAGTACAACCGTTCCTTTGAATTCTTTGATCGCTCTTTTTAGCTCGTCTTTTGCATCCACATCCAGATGGTTGGTCGGCT
>JBHBDS010000175.1:0-2508 GCA_041784625.1 Filifactoraceae bacterium | reverse complement strand
ATCGTCATCAACGGCGACGGCACCGATCCCGAGCTGCTTGATGAAGAAAATATCGATGCGATGGACGCATTTATTTCGCTCACTGGAATCGACGAAGAGAACATCATCGTCTCTCTCTATGCCAACAGCAAAAAAGTAGACAAGGTCATCACCAAGATCAATCGCCGAGGTTTTATCAAAATGGTCGGCGAAGTGGGGATTGGCTCGATTGTTACACCAAAAGGATTGATCGTCAATCGAATTTTGCGATACGTGCGTGCGGTGATGAACTCCCAAGGTTCCAGCGTGCAAACGCTGTACAAGCTCGTAGACAATCGTGTCGAGGCGCTCGAGTTCAAAGTATGTGACGACGCAAGTTTCATCAATATCCCGATCAAAGATATGCCGCTCAAGCCCGACATTATGCTCGCATATATTATTCGTCAGCACAAAATTATTTTCCCACGTGGAAATGACTTTTTGTTGCCTGATGATAATGTTATCATCGTTACGACGATTAAATATCTTTCGGACTTAAAAGATATTTTCGATTGGGACGAAGCCGTAACGGACGGCACAGTGTAGGGAGAGAGCTTTATGAATCATAAAATGGTCATTTATATCTTGGGATTAATGATGCGAATCGATGCCTATCTGATGCTCGTTCCGCTATCCGTCTCCATCATTTTTTCAGAAGAAATTGCGGCATTTTCATTTTTACCGTCGATACTTTTTTTGTTATCGCTGGGCAGCACACTCACTCGGGATATGCCTGAGAAAAAAACTATTTACGCTCGCGAGGGAATGGTTATCGTTGTATGGTCTTGGCTGATATTTTCTTTTTTCGGTGCAATACCATTTTTTATCAGCGGCGAGATTCCGTCCTTTGTCGATAGTTTTTTTGAAACAGTCTCTGGTTTTACAACGACAGGGTCTACCATTTTGGTGGATATCGAAGTTCTGCCAAAAGGACTACTTTTTTGGCGAAGCTTTACACACTGGATCGGCGGCATGGGAGTACTTGTGTTTGCACTCGCCGTTCTCCCCAAAACCAATTCTCGTGCAATGCATATTATGAAAGCTGAAGTTCCTGGACCAACAGTGGGCAAACTCGCTGCTCGTGTCAAAAGTACCGCACGAATATTGTATGGAATATATATTGCGCTCACGATCCTAATGATTATTTTCTTAGTGATGGGCGATATGCCGATATTTGATTCTATAGTTACAGCGCTCTCAACTGCTGGCACAGGCGGGTTTGCGATCACCAACAATAGCATCGGACACTATGACAGCTATTATTTGGATATGGTTATTACGGTCTTTATGCTGATTTTTGCCATCAATTTCAATATTTTCTATTTGCTGTTGACCAAAAATTTTGTCGAAGCAATTCGCTCCGAGGAGCTTCGATGGTTCTTAGGAATTGTCGCTGTGGCAACTTTGTTCATCACTTTGGACATCAAAAATTTGTATCCAACCTACAGCGAAGCATTTCGATATGGATTCTTCCAAGTAGCAGCGATTATTACGTCGACAGGATTTTCGACCTATGACTATATGAAGTGGTCGCCATTTGTGCAATCGATTCTGATGACGCTGATGATTGTCGGTGCTTGCGCTGGCTCGACGGGTGGTGGAGTCAAAGTTTCTCGTATCGTAATTATGTTCAAATCGGTCGCACGATCCATTCGTCGTATGATTCATCCCAACTGGGTAATGCCTGTCACGCTCGATGGAAAACCCGTCGCCGATGAAATTGTCAACGCAATCGGCGTGTACATTATGACATTTCTCGTAGTATCGATGGCATCCGTACTTGCACTCGCTGCACTCGGCATGGATCTGGATACCGCTTTTGGCGCCGTGAACGGTACGATCAACAACATCGGCCCTGGACTCAACTCCGTTGGTCCAATTGGAAATTTTGCGCATCTGTCTATCCCCGCAAAATTGATTTTGTGCTTTGATATGCTCGCAGGCAGATTGGAATTTTTCCCAGTGCTTGCGATGTTCTCTCTCAGTACTTGGAAAAAGTAGTACCTTGCTATAGAGTTTCATGTATAGTCTATTTGGTACAAAAAAATCTCGTGCTTTTAGATAATATCGATATTGACAAATATGAATTTGAAATCGTAAAAGAGTATTGCAGATTGCGATGCTCTTTTTGCATTGAATTGCATATAAAAAGAGCAGCTCGTGTGAACTGCTCTAATTTTTTTTGCTTGTGGTCGAATCGCCAAACAGTTGTCTTACTCAAATGACTTATCCATTGCTTCGCTTTTCGATTTCAGTTGCAATTAGTCCATGATAGAAACTACTACGCCTGATCCTACTGTTCTTCCACCTTCACGGATCGCAAATCGTAGTCCTTCTTCGATTGCAATCGGTGTGATGAGTTCTACTTTCATGTTGATGTCGTCTCCTGGCATTACCATTTCTACGCCTTCTGGTAGAGAGATGTCGCCTGTTACGTCGGTTGTTCTGAAGTAGAATTGTGGTCTATATCCTTTGAAGAATGGTGTATGT
>JBHBDS010000174.1:0-3388 GCA_041784625.1 Filifactoraceae bacterium | reverse complement strand
GGGGCATGGATATCAACGCGGAAAAGTGCCTGTCCAACGGCAGCAATCCCGGCCTCGGTTACTATGTGGACAAGGATCGGCGGTTTCATATCGACCCGGAGGGCGCCGCCACGGTGCGGGAGATTTTCGAACTGTACGCCGGCGGCAAAACCGTTACCGAGATTATCACCTATCTCAATGGCAAGCAGGTCAAAACCTCGCTGGGCAAGGCGTTTAACAAGAACAGCCTACACCGTCTTTTGCGGAACAAGCGGTACATCGGCTATTACATTTACAAGGATGCGGAAACGCCGGGCGGGATGCCCCGCATTATCGAGGACGAGTTGTTTGAGCGGGTACAGCACATCTTGAACAAGAATAAGGCTGCCCCTGCCCGGAGCCGAGGGCGGGAAGAATACCTGCTGACGACCAAGCTGTTTTGCGGCTATTGCCGCGAAATGATGACCGGTTACGGCGGTACGGGAAAATCCGGGGTGGCATACCGCTACTATGCCTGTAAGAACGCCAAAAAGAAGCTGTGTGAAAAGAAAGTGGTCAGCAAGCAGAGCATTGAGGATCGGGTGGTTTCGGAGTGCCGGAAGCTGCTGACCGACAGCAACATTGAGAAGATCGCCGCTGCGGTTGCCGCCGCCTGCGAAGCGGATTATGACAACTCCGCCATCCGGCGCATCAAGGCGGCCATACAGGAGGCGGATGCCGCCATTGAAAACCTCTGGAAAGCCCTGGAGCATGGACAGGCGGCGGAGATGATTACCGAGCGCATCGAGAAACGGCAAAAGGAAAAGGACGAGCTGCAAGCGCAGCTTGCCGTGGAAATGGGAAAAGAGATCACCTTCACCGCCCCGCAGATCAAAGCCTTTCTGGATGCCCTCAAACGGGGCAATATCAATGACGAGAACACCCGCCGGGGATTGGTCAATATCTTCGTCCGCGCCATCTATCTTTACGACGACAGAATGACGCTGATCCTCAACGGCGGGGAGAGACCGATCACCATCGACGACATCCTGCTGGATGAGATCGAGGAGCATTTTGAGGACGCCATATCCGGCCATTCGCCGTGTTCACCTTTGGTTGCGGACGCTCCACCAGACGAGAGGTATCCGAACCTTGGGATGAGAGAATCATCGCAGAGATCGCTCGGGTTCTAATCAAACTGTTGATGATGCGTTGAAAGTAATATTAGCGCATCGAATAATTACTTGCGACGTTCAGCCACTCAAAAAACATACAACAATTTTAGATAGCGAATTGCTATCTTTTTTTCGATTCAATGATTGATACGATCTGTTGCGGAAAATTTTTCTGAAGTGTAGCTTTTTCTCAATGGCTCGTATATGTCATGAAAAAAATGAAAAATTAGGAGGATGCTATGACGAAGCTCTATCACGCACTTCGACAAATTATTACAAGCAATACGGACGGTATGACATTCTTGGCAATCGTGCTGGGTACATTGCTGCTCTCAATGGTGTTGAGCGGAACTTTTTTCAGCGCTCTTGCTACTTTTTCAGCCAAATTGCTACGAAAAATGAAATGGGAGGTGGAAAAAGAAGATTTTTTGCCTGCGAAAAAGCCGCTCAAAATATTTTTTGTGTCGACAGCGACCTATATTGCTCTGTACACGATGGCGTCGCAGCTCACGACAAAAAGCAGCAGCTACATCGTGCTCATAAATTTTGCCAAATATCTGTATCGAGCAAGTATGATTGTGGTGATCGCATGGATATTGTTCCATCTCATCCCGATATTGTTCAACAGCTATCTTCGGCTCAAACCAACGAGCACTTTTGTCATAAATCCTATTCTTGGCGCTTTTGCGGTTCGAGCTTTGCAGATGATTTCGATTTTTATTGCAATAATCGCAATCCTCAGCGAGGTCGGCATCAATGTCAACGGACTGATTACAGGACTTGGGCTTGGCGGACTTACTTTTGCGCTCGCTGCACAAGACACTGCGTCGAATTTGTTTGGCGGCGTGGTAATTCTCTCGGACAAACCTTTTGCCATTGGCGATTGGATTCAGACTTCGGAAGTCGAAGGTGTCGTGGAGGACATCACCTTTCGCAGCACAAGAATTCGAACCTTTGACGATGCGCTCGTCGTGTTGCCGAATAGCAAATTATCCAACACCGCCATCACCAACTGGTCAAAGATGAGCAAAAGACGAATGAAATTCACGATCGGGCTAAACTACTCGACCAATCCAAATGATTTGAAAAAAATCATCGCTGAAATCAAGGACTATCTTGTCGAGCATCCGGATGTTGCATCCGAATCGGTTCTTGTGCGTCTGGATGGTTTTGGCTCGTCGTCGCTCGATATTCTGATTCAGTCTTATCTCAATATCACGACGCTCGCCGAGATGAAAAAAATTCGAGAAGAAATCAACTACAAAATTCTTGAAATCGTTACAAACAATAATTCCAGCTTTGCATTTCCAAGCACAACGGTGTATATGAGCAATATGGAATAGTCTATAAATACAGAAAGAAAATGTCTGCTCCCATAGAGAAGGCATTTTCTAATTCTGGGACAATTTTTTCATAAGAATTTCATTTTGTGTAAAGAAAGACAGTAAACCACTGCGATTTACTGTTTCTATCTTGCAATATTTCGTTTTTTTGTGCTTTGACAGTTGTGAATCGAGTAGAATGAATCGAGGTTTAGTCCTGTAGACCTCGATGGATTTTTATAGGATATTTTTTTGTTTGTTTATTCAAATCCTCTACTAACTTATCATTTTTCTTGGTTTTCCCAAAAATAACCGTCATAGTTCTTCCATGTTTTCTCTCGATCGATAAAATATATCTCCTGCCGTTAAGTTTTATTCCATGAATACAATTCACAGTTATGCGATTTATTTCTCCAAGCGGGATAATCCTCTTGTGAAAAAATATGGCTTTATGAATAAATAATTTTTCTCTTGCAATATGATATGGCGCAAAAAATTTTCCTCCACTTTGAAGAACAATAAATAGCCTTCGCAAAATGATAGCTAAAAAAAGTGTCAGTAACATGAGCAGCGTGTACCTAAAAATATTTATGCTCCATGCGGCTTTTATTCCTATCCAAAAATACTCCATCAACCATCACTCCTTTATCAATAATGCGATCATTTTTTCAATATTCGTATGATGTATCTTTTTTGAGATTCCTCTTCACGTCAGACCATACGTCACATCATCTCATAATCATCATACCGAGGAGAAAAATCTTCTACAATACCATATGTTGCACAACAGCAAACCCGGCCTTTGAATTATCTCAGCGCCGGGTTATTTGTTTAGAATCCTAGAACTTCATCAACAATGATGACTTTGATTCGGTTTGCGATTCGTTGGAATCCTGTGAGTACTTCCGTCGCACAGATTCGATCAGGCGCATT
>JBHBDS010000173.1:0-8203 GCA_041784625.1 Filifactoraceae bacterium | reverse complement strand
GAGATGGAAGGCATGGGCCTTATCCACACGCATCGCACCGCAGGAAGGTTCATCACCGAGGATCAGGAGACAATCCAAAAATTGCGCCGTGAAATCGCAGAAGGCAAGGCAGAAGTTTTTGTAGACGAGCTCAAAAAATTGGGCTATACAAATGAAGAGATTCTAAAAATCGTCTCGGAACTGACCAAGCCGTCGAAAGCAATTTCGAATTTGGAAGATTTTATCAAGGAGGAAGACAATGTCCAATAATATTTTAGAATGCAGAGCGCTGAGAAAAACCTACGGCAAAGAGGATGCGCTCAAGTCGATCGATCTACAACTTGGACGAGGAAGAATCATCGGTTTGCTTGGCCCAAATGGCAGCGGCAAAACGACGCTGATTAAGCTAGCAAATGGTCTGCTTGTGGCAGATGGCGGTGAAATTCTAGTCGATGGCAAAGCGCCTAATGTTGAAACCAAGAAAATCATTTCTTATCTGCCAGACAAAAATTATCTGGACGATGACCAAAGCGTGGACTCGATCATTCAGCTTTTCAAAGATTTTTACGATGATTTTAGCGAAGAAAAAGCAAGACAGATGCTCGAGTCGCTCCACATCAATCCGACCAAGCGAATGAAAACACTCTCTAAAGGAACAAAAGAAAAAGTTCAGCTGATCCTCGTGATGAGCCGAAAAGCCGATCTGTATCTTTTGGACGAGCCAATCGCTGGCGTGGATCCTGCGGCGAGAGAATATATTCTCGACACGATTATCAAAAACTATGATGAGAATGCGACGGTTATCATCTCGACGCATTTGATTTCGGATGTCGAAAAAGTATTGGACGAAGTAATTTTTATCCAAAATGGAAATATCATGCTGCACAAAGGGGTCGATGAGATTCGAGAGTCGCATGGTATGTCTGTGGACGAATATTTCAGGGAGGTGTTCCGATGATTTGGAAGCTATTAAAATATGATATTCGAGGGATCGGAAAAAAATTGGTTCCGCTGTATGCGTTAGCGCTCGGATTTTCAGTTTTGACGCGCCTCACTTTTACTAGCTATGTGATGGGACCAAATGCCTATTCTTACGATGTACCGCTGTGGGCAGAGATGGTGATGGGTCTTACCATGGGAATCACTTGGCTGATGGTCGGTGCAGTTTTTGTGATGACATTCTTTATGCTCGTGACAAAATACTTCCGCTCCATCTATGGCGATGAAGGTTATCTGACCAACACACTGCCGATTACAAAACACCAAATTATCATCACCAAAGTGTTGAGCTTTTATCTTTGGTACGCATTGGCGGCAATCATCGCTGTGCTATGTTTCTTTATCATGTTCTCTCACTACGAGATGCTCGAGGCGATTCGCTACTTCTTCGTGGATGAACTATGGTATGACCTCATGTACTATATCACCCCAGATTACGTCCAAAGTGCGATCTACTTCTTGATCACGATGATCCTTGCTCCAGCAGCATCGGCGCTACTCATCTTTGTTTCAACTGGAATCGGCGCACGTTTCCGTCACAAGCTCACGATGTCTGTCGTGGCATATATTGTCATCTCGTTTGTGCTATCAACAATTTCGCAAATCGCTATGGTGTCGATGTTCGCCGCAGAGATGTACTCGGATATTTTCCCAGCCCTTGGATTCTCCATCTTCACGCTGGTGCTCACCGTGCTTGAGATTGTCGGATTCTATTTTGCGACACATTATTTGTTGACCAAGAAGCTGAATTTAGAATAAAATCAAAAATATCAAAAGCAATCTGTATCGCGCAGGTTGCTTTTTCGATTTCTTCCTTGAAAAATTTCCCAAATTATAGTACACTGTACTATATAGAGAAAGGAGATGGGCAATGGCATTTTCAATTCGATTAACAGAAGAGGAAAAAAAATTAGCAAACAGCTATGCAAAACTCCATGCAATGTCGGTTGGCGAGGCATTTAAGAAAGCTCTTTTCGAACGAATCGAGGACGAGTACGATCTAGTTGTCGCCGAAGAAGCATATAACGAGTATCTTAAGGACGGGAAGAAGTCCTACTCACACGATGAAGTGAAGGAGATGCTTGATCTATGAAGAAATATTCTTTAGAATACTCCAAACGATCCATCAAAGAATTGCAAAAAATGGATCGATATACACGGCAAATGATATATTCTTGGATTTCAAAAAATCTCGTAGATTGCACTGATCCAAGAGCACATGGAAAAGCATTGACTGCAAATCGAAAAGGGCAGTGGCGTTATCGAATCGGCGATTATCGTCTCATCTGCCTCATCCAAGACGAGGAGCTCATCATCCTCGCCATCACCGTGGGTCACCGAAAAAATATTTATGAACAGGAATAAGGAGGTGAAAGTTTTGGACGCAGGACCCCATAGTAACAATTTAATAAAATCGGGCGTCTAAAACTTTTTGATGCCCAGAAGGAGGCATCATGACCATCAAAAACTATATTGAAGAAAAAAATCTTGCTCGTGCAAAAGAACAATTGCATGAGCTAAATCTCGTAGAAATCGCTGAATTGCTTGAAGAACTCGACGGCAGCGATTTGATTTTGACCTTCCGTCTGCTCCCCAAGGATGAGGCAGCGGAAGTTTTTGCGTATCTCAACGCAGACCAACAGGAATATATCATCCAGACAATTACGGACGCAGAGATGGCGAGCATCATCGATGAGCTCTACTTCGACGATATGATTGACCTCATCGAAGAAATGCCGTCCAATGTCGTCAAAAAAATTCTCAAAAACACTCGCTTGGAAGAGCGACCACTCATCAACCAGTTTTTGAATTATCCCGAAGATTCCGCGGGAAGCATCATGACGATTGAGTATGTCGATCTCAAAAACAAGATGACAGTAGCCGATGCGATTGCGGATATTCGCCGCACAGGAATCGACAAGGAGACGATCAACACTTGCTATGTGACCAACGAGAGCCGTGTGCTCGAGGGAATCATTTCGCTGCGCACACTGATTACCAGTCCCGAAGATGCGATCATCGGTGATTTGATGACGACGAATTTTGTTTCCGTGCAAGCGACGGATGACCAGGAAGATGTTGCGATGATTTTCAAAAAATACGACCTTTCCACCATCCCCGTGCTCGATGCCGAAAATCGACTGCTCGGAATCATCACCTTCGACGACATCATGGACGTAATCGATCAGGAGAACACCGAGGACTTTCACAAAATGGCAGGGATCTCGCCTTCCGAAGAATCTTATCTCGACAGTTCTGCCTTTGCCATGGCAAAGCAGCGGATTCTGTGGCTGATGGTGCTGATGATCTCGGCAACTTTTACCGGTCGAATCATTCAGCAGTACGAAGAAGTGCTACAGAGCGTGGTGCTGCTTGCGGCATTTATTCCGATGTTGATGGACACTGGCGGAAACGCTGGCTCGCAGTCCTCCACCATGGTCATTCGTTCGCTCGCACTCGGTGACATCGAGCCCAAAGATGTGCTAAAAGTCGTGCGCAAAGAATTTGTCATCTCGCTTATGGTCGGCGTTGCTCTGGCTGGGCTAAATTTTGCCCGATTATTTTGGCTCGAGGGGATTCCGATGCCAATTGTAATCACCGTTACGTTGACATTGTTCCTCACCGTGCTACTGTCCAAAGCGGTCGGTGCAGTGCTCCCAATCGTCGCAAAAGTGGTAAAAGTGGACCCTGCTGTCATGGCAAGCCCACTGATTACAACCATCGTGGATGCAGTGGCACTCGTTGTCTACTTCCAGCTCGCACATATTTTCTTGAAAATCGGATAAGAGGTTCTTATGATTAGCACAAAAGAAATCATTACATTAATCATTCTGTTTATTCTCGGCATCGTGATTCTCGTCACTTTTTTTGCACGCAAGCTGAGGGACATCAAAAGAGAGCATTACGATCTTTGGCGCACCGAAAAAAATTCGCTGATTTTCTACGACGATACAGCACATACTTTCCCTTTTGACCAGATTATCGGCATCACTTTTTCACGCAGACGAAAAATGCTCGGCATCTGGGAAGGCACACTGATTGTCCACGCAAAAGATCAAGAATCCACAGCTATTATTTTCGATGGCTCGTCCTACTTTAAGCGAAAAGTAACCGTCACACCAAAGCGCACAATCGATTACATCATCGATGAGCTGATCGATGAACTTCGAAAACATGGCATTTCATATGAAATATTGAAATAATCTTGCAGCTCGCCATTTCTTTTTGTCGCAATTTGCGTTCAAAGAATTGGAGAGCTGTTTTTTGTCATAAATTTGTAAGAAAAAAACGCCTTGCTGTAACTCTTTTGTAAATCATTTCGAAAGAATCAAGGTTATAATGAAGAGGAAAATTACTTTAGCGACAAATCGCAAGAAAGATCGCACACAACCAAAGTTCTATGCAGATTCGATATTTCGTGCGGATTCCCCAAAAGGGCAACATCATGAGTCGGCACGAAAATCGTTGTATGGTTGTGCTTCATGATCCCTTTCAAAAGAAATGAGGTACTTATGATTGAAATAATAAATGTGTCCAAGCGTTTTGATGAAATTCAGGCGCTATCAAGCATCGACCTAAGCATTCGAGACGGCGAAATCTTTGGGATGGTCGGCTCCAACGGTGCTGGCAAATCGACTCTGCTTCGTATCATCAGCGGCGTGCTAAAGTCCGATAGCGGCTCTGCGCTGCTCGATGGCAGCGAGATTTACGAAAACCCTGCGATCAAATCCGAGATTTTTTACATTTCAGATAACCAACATTTTTTGAGCAATGCAACGGCGACGGATATGTACGCCTTCTATGCACCGCTGTATCCAAAGATGGATGAACTCCAATTTTTGCATCTGCTCGACCAATTTTCGCTAGAGAAAAATCGCAAAGTAAGCACGTTCTCCAAAGGGATGAAGAAACAGCTCTCGATGATTCTCGGCATCTGCGCAGGCACAAAATATCTACTCTGTGACGAAAGTTTTGACGGCCTCGACCCAATCGCCAAGCAAGCCGTCAAATCGCTGCTCAAGGATGCCATCAAAAATCGCAACCTCACTCCAGTGATTGCGTCACACAATCTAAGAGAATTGCAAGACCTCTGCGACCATGTCGGACTACTGCACAAGGGCGGCGTCATTTTATCTCGTGACCTCGGCAGTCTCGATCTTTCTTCCAAAAAAATCCAAGCAGTATTCTCATCCGAAGTACGAGAAGAGGATTTTGCACCGCTGCCTCTCCTTCGTATGGAAAAAAATCATTCGTTCTACACGATGGTTTTTGGTGTCTGCGAAGAGAATGCGTTGATCGATAAAATCAAAAGTTTGAATCCTATTTTTTACGAAATGATTCCTCTGACACTCGAGGAAGTATTTATCACAGAATCGGAGGTGGCTGGCTATGACATTTCAAACATCCTCTAAGAAAAATGCTTCGCCTATGATGAAGGCAGAGTTTCGTCATACGATGTGGCTGATGGCAATCTTTTTTGTGGCGACGCTTTTTGCGCTGCCGATCTCGACGTTGCTGTTCTCACAAGAACTGGTAACGACCTATGACTTTTCGCCATATTCTTTCTCTGCCATCACACGCATTATGTTTGATCTCTTTGTGCGCAACTATCCGCTGATGATTGCCACTTTCACCTTTGCAGTGGTCATATCGTGGAATCGATTCGGCTATCTGCACAATAGCTCGCAGGTCGATTTTCTGCACGCATTGCCTGTCAAAAGACAAAAACTGTTTTTGTCCAAGCTCGCTGTGTCCAATATCGCCTACCTGCTTCCATATCTCATCAACTGGGCGGTGGCTGCGGCAATATTTATTGCACGAGGCGGACAAATCGAAATGGCTCCTGCGATCCTAAGCATATTGTTCAACTGGGCATTTTTTAATCTGTTCTATGCGCTCGCAACGCTGGCGGCCCTCACGACAGGCACTAGAGTAACGATGTCCATCATGGGTTTTCTCATGCTTGAGTTGATTCAAATAACTTTTTTTGCAATCATCAACCTACTTCGTACATTCGATACTTTTGTGTTCAACAACTGGAGTTTGCATAGCTACACCTCTGCGCTCACCGCATATATGGATCGCTCGATCGCACCGACATGGTGGATTGCTGCGATTCTTGCGGCGATTCTGCTTGCACTCTGCAGCTATTTATATCGCATTCGCCCATCCGAAGTTTGCGGCAAAGCAGTGTGGGGCAAAATTTTTGCGCAAGTCATCAAGTACACGACGATATTCACCGCTGCACTGATTTCGGCAATGATCTTCAAAGAAATCGGCAACAGCGACGGCTGGCTATACTTTGGCGCAGGATTTGCCATTTTCTTCGGTCATCTGATCGCAGAGGGAATCCTCCACTTCAGCCTCCGCAATATTTTTGCCAACTGGAAAGGAATGATTGCGCTGGCAATCCTCATATTCGCTCTTCTCGCGTCCGTATCGATGGATCTTTTTGGCTATGACAAAAGATATACTGTAGCTTCCGATGTCGAATACTATGAGCTGACACTCGAGATGCCAAATCTTTACGACGAGAACATCTATCGAATCGCCTCCGAAAAAGGCAAGTCGCTCGTCGATGAAATGATCGTAAGCGGGCTATCCAATCTGGAGCAAGAATACCGCACTGCGGATTATGAATATGAAGATTTTTATCTGGATACAAAATATGTTGAAATCGTCATCAAACCAAATGGAAAATCGGCATACACAAGAGGATATTCAGAGGTTGATCTCAAAATCTACCAAAAATTTGTCCTCGAGTTCATCCGCACAGAAGAATACAAACAGCAGGCAAAAAAATACCTAGAAGAATATTTTACAGACGCTGTATCCCTTTCTGTTTCCGCAAATATCTACGACTACCAAGCACTCGATCGCACTGTGAACGATCCTATGCTGATTCAAAAAATTGCTCAGGCTTATGTAACAGATTTCGAAAACGCAGAAATAGCAGATTTCAAATCGATGCAGTCTGTCAGCACGATTGAAATCGAAAAATCCCGCCTCGTCGATATCAACACCGTAGATGTTCCGTACACCAGACGATACCGAGGGATTCCTGTTCATACGAATTATTCCAACACCATTGCGGTACTAAGAGAAAACAAACTTCCCGTTGGCAAAGTTCTCACCGCAGACGATGTAACCAATATCCAGTTCGATATGGAGCAATACAAATATCTCATCGAGGACTACGAAAATATGGGAATGAGCAAGGAGGAAATCGCAAAACACCTGCCACCATACGATGGCATCGTTACCGACAAGGCAGAAATTCAAAAAATCCTCGAAAGCTACGTCCCAGACAATTCGCTGAGATCTATGTTTAGCATCGACTACAACTTCCCAGCGATTGCAACGCTCAAAAATGGTGCGACCGTGCATCTGTATCGAGTGGTGGAATAAAAATCCTCGACTACTTCCGTGTGGCGTATGAGGAGTAGGGATATTCCAACCTCCAAGCAACAACATTTTGCTTGGAGGTTTTTACATACAGAAAAGCAGCAACCCATTTTCGGATTGCTGCTACATATCATTTGCTTTGTGGATTTTCTTAGACAGATTATGAGACGGATTGTCGTATCAAGAAATTCTGTCAGCATCAATTCTTTCTTGCCAAAACTGTTCTATTTCGTTCTCATCTTTTATCAATGCGAGTAACTATCAAAAAAACAGCAGCAACCCAATTTTGGATTGCTGCAAAAAAATCCCTGATAACGAAACATTTCCCAAAGTTCAAATTCTCTCAATCACAAATCGCTTTTTATCGAATGGTAATTTCTTTGGTTTCTGCGTTCCACTGAATTTCGGTTTCAAGTCCGAGGTCTTTGAGCGCTCTTTGGATGTCTCTCAGCGGAAGAACGATGCGTCCATCCACCTGTGTTAGTTGTGTCGACAGAGCTACTTCTTCTCCATTGACTTTCATCGTGTTTTTGCCGAGAGTAAGCTCAACAATATTTTTCTTTTCTTGAGTGATGTAGACAAAGGTTGCGGTCTTGCTCGCCGCATCGTAGCCTACTTCGATACCAAAAAGTTCTGCAATCGCTCGTGCAGGCAGCATGGTGCGTCCCTCTTGTAGAATAGGTGCGACATCAAGCATTGCATCGACTAGGGCATTTGCTTCATATTTTTTGTAGTTTTTGTCGCCGATGACAAGTTTTGCACGAATTTCTTTTTGTTCTGGCGCTGCTGTTTGCGCTGGCTCAGCCTTTGGTGTCGCATT
>JBHBDS010000172.1:0-13311 GCA_041784625.1 Filifactoraceae bacterium | reverse complement strand
TTGTTTTTGTAGTTGTTTTTGTAGTTGTTTTTGTAGTTGTAGTTATATTGCGTGTTTTATTTTTGCTTTTTAATTTCTACTTTTGTTTTTACATTGTATTTCACTACATCTTCTACCTGCACCATATGGTTGAGCGGTCCCGAGCCCTGTCCCAAATCTAGTCCATAGGCGATTGCGTCTGTGATATATTTTTTTGCGTGTAAGATCGCTTCTTCGAGTTTCATCCCTTTTGCAAGATTGGATGCAATCGCTGAGGATAAGGTGCATCCTGTTCCATGAGTGTTTGGATTATCGATTGCGCCGCTGCACGCATAGCAAAATGTTTTTCCACCCATTGCAAGAATATCGTTTTTCTCTGCAAGATGTCCCCCTTTTACTAGGACATTGGCGCCGAGCTCTCGATTGATTTTGAGTGCAACATCGCTGAGCATTTTGGAGTCAGTGATTTTTTCCCCCGAGAGGATCTCCGCCTCATAAACATTTGGCGTAATGACATCTGCTAGTGGAATCAGTTCGGTTTTGAGCGCTTGGATCGCATCTTCACTGATGAGTCTCGCTCCCGAGGTCGCAACCATCACGGGGTCGAGCACGATATTTTTTGCGTTATAATTTTTAAGCGCATTGGCGATAATTCGAATCGTCTCTGCGCTTGATACCATTCCTATTTTGACAGCGTCTGGAAAAATATCCGTAAACACTGCATCGAGCTGCGCCTCAATCACCTCGGGCGAAACATCTTGAATCGCTGTCACCCCGAGCGTATTTTGTGCTGTTATTGCAGTGATTGCTGTCATTCCAAAAACGCCATGCGCACACATCGTTTTGATGTCCGCTTGGATTCCTGCGCCGCCCGAACTATCGGAGCCTGCGATACTTAAAACTGTTTTCATATTTACTCCTAAAAAATTTTTATGAGATTTTTCTCATTCCAATAATATGCTATGTTTGTCTATTCTCTGCGTAATGATGCACAATAGATAATTTTTGCTATACTCATCCAGCTTTCTTTCTACTATCAATTATCCTTCAATAATTTTTTTCAGCTCTTTGTACAAACGGTTCAGCGGCAAGCCAACAACATTGTAATAACAGCCGTCGATTTTTTCGACATACACGCCGCCTTTTCCTTGAATCGCATAAGAACCTGCCTTGCCAAAGGGCTCTCCATCACGAATATATCTTGCAATCTCTGCTTCACTCATCGGTGTCATGGTCACATCGGTTTTTTCAACAAAGCGGATGTCGATATTATTTTCTCGGCAAAGAATGCACACGCCCGTGCACACCACGTGCAAATGACTCGAGATGAGTTTTAACATATTTGCCGCATCTTCTTCATCCGTTGGTTTGCCGAGCACTTGTCCATCCACATGAACAATCGTATCGCCGCCGATGACAATTTTGTCGGGATAACGATCCGCAATTTGCTCCGCTTTTATATACGCAAGCATCATCAGGTTTTCGTCAAGCGAAAGGGAGCTGTCCATCGTCTCGTCCACTTCCTCCACTTCCACAAAAAAATCCCATGGTAGCATCTCCATAATCTCTTTGCGTCGTGGCGAATTGGATGCGAGAATAATATTTGGCTGCATATAACCTCCTACGCCTGCTTTACAAAATATTCATCATACCAAACCAAAAATGCGTAGATCGTGTAAATTTTTCGACCTTCATTGGATTTTTTTGCATAGTGATTTTCGAGCATCTGATTGATGGCCTCAAGATCAAAAAACTCGCCCACAAAATCTCGGTTGAACATTTCTTTTACGATTTTGTAGTATTTTTCTTCTCGAATCCAGTGAATAAATGGCACCAAAAATCCGGCTTTACGACGTTTTGCCCAGTCGAGTGGAATTTTTTTCTCCGCAGCAAGACGAAAAGCGTACTTGGTCGTCGTACCATTGACCTTGTGACGAGTCGGAATTTTGGATGCGAGCTTCCACATTTCTTTGTCAAGCAATGGCACACGAAGCTCGAGCGAATTTGCCATCGTCATTTTGTCCGCTTTGAGCAGAATATCATCGACAATCCATAGATTCATATCGAGGTAGCAACGCTTGATCACATCATCACGATTTGCAACATTTTTATAGTATTTTGCCGTCAAATCGGTTGCAAGAATCGGATTTTTGTATTCATCTTGCAAAACTCGATTCGCCTCAGAATCCGACATAATATTTGCTTGCCCGATGTATCTCTCCTCGACGCTTTGTCCATACTTCGTGATGATCGTTTTTCCACGGAAATGCGCTTTATCCTTGTTGATTTCATATAGTTTGCGACGAATAAACATCGGAATCATCTGATACCATCGGGCTATGCTCGGCACTTCATATTCGTTGTAACCGGCAAAAAGTTCGTCTGCCCCCTCGCCTGAGAGCACCACTTTTACATCCTTTGCCGCAAGCTTGGACAGATAAAAAAGCGGTACAGAAGATAAATTGGCATGTGGCTCATCCGAATGGTATTGCACCTTTGGGATCGCATCAAAAAATTCTTCCTTTGAAATAATCTTGGACTCATTATTGATGCCAAGTTTATCGGACAATTCTTTTGCAAAAACCGTTTCGTCAAATCCCTCGTTATCGAATCCGACCGAGTATGTCTTGTCGGGACGAGCGGTTGAAACCACGTAACTCGAGTCCACACCTCCCGAGAGAAATGCCCCAACTTCCACATCGGCAAACTGATGATATTCTACCGAGCTTTCGACTTCTTTTTCGATTTTTTTGACATAATCCGAGAGACTTCCCTCTTCGATGTTGTATTCGATTTCAAAATATTTTTGGATGTCAAGCACGCCATCTTTGTAAGTGAAGCTGTGCCCTGGACGCAGTTTGAATACATTTTTGAAAAAAGTTTCTTCCAACACCGAATACTGGAACACGAGATAATGCTTCAGTGCATCTTTGTTGATTTTTTTCTCAAAATTTGGGAATGGCAAAAACGACTTGATTTCCGACCCAAAAAGGAATGATTCGTCCTGCAAGCTATAATAAAATGGTTTGATCCCAAAATGGTCTCTTGCGCCAAAAAGCTCTTTCGAATTTTCATCCCAAATAACAAACGCAAACATTCCACGTAGTTTTTGCAAAATATCTTTGCCATATTCTTCGTAGCCATGCAAAATCACTTCGGTGTCTGTATGCGTTTTGAAAACGTGACCCTTTTCGATCAAATCTTTACGAATTTCTTTGAAATTGTAAATTTCTCCGTTGAAAATAATCACTTTGGATAGATCTTCATTAAAAATCGGCTGAGAACCCTCTGCCAAATCGATGATGCTCAATCGGCGAAATCCCAGCGCAATGGTATCGTTGACAAAAAATCCCTCGCTGTCTGGTCCACGATGAATAATTTTGTCGCTCATTGTTTTGATTACTTCACTTTTGTTTTCTATTTTTGGGGCATAAAACCCGACAAATCCACACATAATACTCTCCAATCTTTCAACAACAAATTATAGCAAAAAAATGAGGTTTCGTCCATCCTAAGCGGAAAGAGAAACCTCATATTTCTATTCAGTAAAGTCCAAAAAGTAAGTAGCATCTTTCAATATTTGAAATAGGCAAAAACGGTTTGTCAATTTCTTGCAAATTTCCTCCATTCACACAATTATATTTCATTGCAACTCTTCGATCAACTCGATTCGATCAAAGGCCTCTTCCAATTTTTGCAGATTGACGGTACAGGCAATTCGCACATAGCCTTCTCCGCAGTTGCCAAATGCATTTCCTGGGAGGACGAGTACATGTGCCTTTTGTAGTATGATGTTCGCAACTTGCTCACTGGTCAATCCAGTCTTTTGGATGTTGATAAACAAATACAGACTGCCTTTTGGTGGAAAAATCACAGACAACTTTGGAATCTGATTGATTCTTTCTGCCGCATAAAACATTCTTCGTCGATACTCCTCAATCATCGGCGGTTGTATTTCATTGCGATGACGAAGCGCATAAATCGCCGCACGTTGCGAAATGGACGGCGCAGTGAATACAACATTTTCATTGATTTGTTGGATTGCAGAAACGATATAATCTGGAGCGATGATATTCCCGATTCTCCATCCTGTCATAGTGAAATTTTTGGAAAAGGAATTGATCACAATCGTTCTTTCTCTCATTTCGGGAAGTTTTGCAAAGGGAATGAATGGATTTTGATAACTGTAGGATGTGTAGATATCGTCTGCAATGACAATCAGGTCGTGCTTTTTTACAACCGCTGCGATTTTTTCCATCGTATCGATCGTCAGACAACTCCCTGTCGGATTGCTTGGCGAGTTAATGATCAGCGCTTTCGTTCGGTTTGTGATCAGAGATTCCAGTCTTTCGACATTAATCTGAAAATCTTCCTCTTCATAGGTCGGCAATTCAACGGGAATACCTCGTGCCAATTCGACCTGTTGAGGATATGGTGTGAAATAAGGAGCTTGAAGAATCACTTCGTCTCCATCGTCCAAAATCGCTTCCAACGCCAAAAACATTCCCAAACATCCCGACGCACAGACAAATACTTCTTCATCTTTCACGTCCATTTCAAATTCTTCTTGATAATATTTACAAATTTCAGCTCGTAATTCCGAGTCGCCTCGAAAATCGGTGTATTTTGTATGCCCACGCTTGGCATCTTCAAAAGCTTTGTTGATGATTATTTCAGGTGTTGTAATATCGGGATCGCCCAAGCTCAAGTCGATCACATCGTCAAAAGTTTTTGCCAACATATCCGATTGTCCCATGGCGGTACTTTTGTCTTCCCAGTATCTTTTTGCTATGTATCGATGCTTCATATTCTTTCCTCCGCTATGCTTCACTCGTTTTGTAAACTCAAATGTAAATTGAGGACTTCAACGTCACTGTGATGCAATGTTTTTGAACGAAAATAAATTTTCTCCCAAAATTGAAATCCCATAAATATCTTCGCCGTTTATGCACTCCATCAATCTGCGCATCGTATTATTTCTCTAGAATGTAACATTTTTTGTGGTAATCGTCAATAAATATGGAAAAACGCAATTCGTTATCCTGTTACTTCTTACAAAAAAGAGACACCTCTTGGGAAATGTCTCTCTGCTTGTAGCTTAGTCTACGGTCATCGTTTTTAGATCTTTGGAGATGATGAGTTGTGCTTCGGTTGCTTCTTGAATTTGTTCCACGGTTACACCTTCTGCAATTTCTGTGAGCACAAGTCCCTCTGGTGTTACTTCCATCACACCCATTTCTGTGATGATGAGGTTTACTTGTCCTGCTGCAGTCAGCGGCAGTTTGCACTCTTTCAGAATTTTGTGTGCACCTTTTGCAGTGTGCTCCATTGCAACGATTACTTTTTTTGCTCCGACAACAAGATCCATTGCGCCGCCCATTCCTGGAACGAGTTTGCCTGGAATCATCCAGTTTGCGAGATTTCCTTTTTCGTCCACTTGGAGAGCACCAAGTACCGTAACGTCCACATGTCCACCTCGAATAATCATAAAGGAAGTCGAGGAGTCAAAGAACATTCCACCCGGCATAATGGTTACAGGCATTCCTCCTGCGTTGACGATCATCGGATCTTCTTTTCCTTCTTCTGGCGCTGGTCCAAGTCCCAAGAATCCATTTTCCGATTGGAAAGTAATGTCCATATCTTCTGGCACATAGTTTGCAACCAGAGTTGGCATTCCAATTCCAAGATTTACAATATCTCCATCATGTAGCTCTTTTGCTACTCTTTTTACAATAAGTTCTCTAGACATACTCGCTCCTTATCCTTGTACAATATAATCGACAACTGCGCCTGGGGTGTTCACATCATCTGGATCGATTTCGCCCACTTCAACAATTTTGTCTGCTTGAACAATTACGGTATCCGCTGCCATCGCAATGAGTGGATTAAAGTTTTTGGTCGCTTTGGAATGCACCAAGTTTCCTTTTTTGTCTGCGATGGTTGCATACACGAGTGCAATATCTGCACGAAGCGGAGTTTCGAGCAAATATTCTTTGCCGTCCACAGTAATTTTTTGTTTTCCTTCTTCCACCACTGTGCCAAGTCCTGTAGGTGTCAAAATGCCACCAAGTCCAGCGCCTGCACAACGAACTCTCTCGATCAAAGTTCCTTGAGGAACAAGTGTCACTTGCATTTCGCCAGAATTCATTTGGTTTCCAGTTTCTTTATTTGTACCAACGTGCGAAACGATGGAATGTTTTATTTGTTTGTTTACAACCCATTTTCCAACGCCACGATCAACAAAACCTGTGTCATTACAAATCAGAGTAATGTCTTTTACTCCTTTTTCGATTACAGCATCAATCAATTTTTCTGGTGTGCCTGCTGCAAGAAAACCGCCGACCATGATCGTCATTCCATCTTGCACCAAGTCCATTACTGTACTAAGCTCTACAACTTTGTTTTTCATTTCAACCTCCCTGTGAACGTTAACGTTTATTTATTTTGATTTTATCAATAATGCACAGAGATTTCAAGTCTTTTTGCACAAATTGACAAAAAAATTCTCGCCAAAATGATTTCAGCGAGAATCGTATTTGTGTTTATATTACTCAACCGATACGAGGTAATAATAAATTGGTTGGTCGCCTCGGTGAATTTCTACGTCCATATCGGAGTATACTTCTTCGACTTTTGCTTTGAGATTTTCTGCTTGCTCGTCCGTGATGTCTTCCCCATAGTACAGCGTAATGATGTCGTCAAAATCGACCATACTCTCGAGCAGTTTGAGCACAGCTGCATCGACGGATTTTTCGCTGCAGACGATATTTGATCCAGAAATTCCAATGATGTCGCCATTTGCGATGTGGATTCCGTTGGAGCTGGTGTCGCGCACGGCATAAGTGACTTGTCCCGATTTGATATTTGCTTTTGCTTCGTTCATCGCCTCGGCATTTTCTTCTGGCGTTGCGGTTGGATCAAACACGAGCATCGCTGCGATTGCTTGCGGAATCGCTTTGGTTTCAATGACAAACACTTTTTTGTCTTCCACGAGTTCTTGCGCCTGTTTTGCCGCCATGATGATGTTGGAATTGTTTGGGAAGATAAAAATATTTTCTGCGTGAATCTCTTGAACCGCTTTGACAAAATCGCTCGTGCTTGGGTTCATCGTCTGTCCGCCTTCGATCACGTAGTCCACGGACAAATCTTTCATAATGGATTCCATTCCTTTTCCCATCACAACCGAAATCATTCCGTAAGTTTTTTTCTCTTGTTCTTTGAGCAATTCTTTTTGTTGCAGACGCATATTTTCGATTTTGATGCGATCAAGTCCACCAAATTTTCCTGCGATCGCAAGAACGGTTCCTGGATCGTTCGTGTGGATATGTGTTTTGATAATATTGTCGTCGCCTACAACAACCATCGAGTCGCCGTAGCCTTCAATTTTTGCACGAAGTTCGGTTGGTTCGATGGTCGCATCGATCACCATAAATTCGGTGCAATATCCAAATTCAATCTCTCCTTCAAAAATATGGTTGTCATTCGCCATAAATTCGTCGTAATCCACTTCATCGGCATCTCTGCGCTCAATCATCTTTCCATCAAATGCAGATACCATTCCTTCGAGGAAACATACGAGCCCTTTTCCGCCCGAGTCCACTACGCCCGCATCTTTGAGCGCTTTGAGAAGTTCTGGTGTGCCAGCGAGGGATTTTTTCGCTTCGTCCAACATCTCATGCAAGAATGCGCCCATCTCGATTTCTGGATTTTGTTTTGCGATGTGAACGGCTTGCGTCGAAGTTTCTCGAATTACGGTGAGAATCGTTCCCTCGACTGGTTTCATTACCGCTGTGTATGCGACATTGGACGCTTCTTTGAGCGCTTTTGCAAAAGATTTTGGATCAAGCTCTTCTTTGCCTTCGATTCCTTTTGCGAGTCCCCGAAGAATCTGCGAAAGGATTACTCCCGAGTTTCCTCTTGCGCCCATGAGCGACCCTTTTGAAATCGCTTTTCCGATGCTTGTAAGATTGTTGCTTTTGTCTTTGTTTAGCTCTGCAATTGCCGATGCAATCGTAAGCGACATATTGGTTCCTGTATCTCCATCTGGAACAGGAAAAACATTTAGCTTGTCAATAATTGGCTTGTCGTTGGTGAGTTTGTTTGCCCCTGAGACAATCATCTCACGCAACAACGCTCCGTCTATTTTGTTCATAATTCCTCCACCCTAGTTTTGTACTCGTACTCCCTGTACCGACACGCCGATTCTTTCCACTTTGAACCCTGTCTGGCTCTCCACAATATATTTCACCGTGTCGATGATGTTGTCTGCAACTGCTGAAATTTTTGTTCCATATTGAATAATGACGGACATCTCGATGGAAATTTTATCCTCGTTGATCGTCACGTCGATTCCTTTGAAATCATTTTGTCTAGAGAGAAGCTCGAACATACCGTATTTATTTTTTGAAGCCATCCCAACTAAGCCGTAGCATTCGGATGCTGCGATACTTGCGATTTTTGCAATCACTTCATGGTTTACGGAAATCGTTCCGTACTCATTTGTAATATTTAACATAGCGCCTCCTTTTTACTAGTTCCTGTCGTTATATTTTACCGTAAAAACAAACTTTATTCAAGATTTGCAGATTTTTCTCTTGAAAAGTGCGCTCAGGCGCAAATATTTCTTGCATTTGTAGCTTGGCTATGTTATTATTATGGTTGTTAGATTTACGATTTTCAGACAAAGGAGGTGTTTTGCATGGCAAAGGTTTGTGATGTATGCGGTAAAGGAAAGATTTCCGGAAATAATGTGAGTCACTCCAATCGTCATACAAGAAGAACTTGGACTCCTAACCTAAGAGTTGTTAGAGCGGTTGTAGATGGTTCACCAAAAAGAGTTAAGGTATGTACCAGATGCCTACGTTCTGGAAAAGTTCAAAGAGCATAATAAAAAAAGCTTGTCCTACTATAGGTTCAAGCTTTTGTTATTTTCTAATCCTTATTGCTGCGAATCACTACAACAGAACCTTGCTCCACAATTAGTTTTCCATCGCCTTGCAAAAATTCATTCGATAGCCCAATACTCTCGCCGCGGAGTATTTTTTTGTGCGCAAGAGGATATTTCATATTCTGAATCGAAATGGTTGCATCTTCAAAAATCGCAAAGCAGGACCAATATTCTTCGAAATTTGCCAAAAGATCATGCTCGCCAACGCCAAAAATTTCTGCAATGTTATTTTCTGAAATCAATCGGATTTTGAAATTTCCCCATGTGCAACATCTATCTTGAAAGTTTTGTGCATCAAAAGACTTTTTTTCTATGCGCTGCGCATTACCGAGCTTTACTTCTGTATGCTCCATATTCTTGATTTTTTCTTCTCCGTTGAAGTTGTCAATTGGTGTTGCATTTTCATTTTCAACTTTCGATTGTGCAGAATAACCATAGTACAACAAATTGAAATTGGCGATGCTATGATCCCATCGTCCACCGAATCCGCCAACAATGTCAATCTCTTGGTATCCTCGATCCATCGCCAGTTCGACCGCCACATGGGTATCGCTAAAATCTTTTTCTGGCTCGAGAACAATTTGCTCGACGGATTTTTGTGCATAATAATCCAGCACTTCGCTTTGGATCGAGTCAAAATCGCCGACCATCACATCAGGCACAGCGCCGATTGCTTTCAGCTTTTCTGCTGCACCATCGGCACAGATTACAAGGTCGTAACTTTTGACAATTTTTTGGAGATAATCGAGATGGAGCTCTCCATTGGCAACAACAAGCGCCCTATTTCGCTTGCTCGGCATTTTTTCGAAGTTCATATACTGCCTCTTCAATATTTTTTTTGCCAAAGATTGCAGAGCCTGCGACAAAAATATTTGCTCCCGCCGCTGCTACTTTTTGAATGTTTTCTTGTGTGATGCCGCCGTCCACTTGAATGTCTACTGTTAGATTTTTGCGCTCAATCATCTCTTTGAGATCCCTGATTTTTTGGATGGAGGACTCGATAAAGGATTGTCCGCCAAATCCTGGATTGACACTCATCAGCAGCACCATATCAAGCTCTGGTAAAATATATTCGAGTGTGCTCACAGGCGTCGCTGGATTGAGCGATACGCCGACTTTTACACCGAGCTCTTTGACCGCCATAATCGTGCGGTGTAGATGCTTGGTAGCCTCCTGATGCACGACGATGATATCTGCTCCTGCTTTTGCAAAATCGCCCACATAACGGATCGGCTCGTCAATCATCAGATGCACGTCAAAAACCATTTTGCTATGTGGTCGAAGCGCTTTGACAACCACTGCCCCAAAAGAAATATTCGGCACAAAAGATCCGTCCATCACGTCGATATGCAAATATTCACAGCCCGCATCTTCCACTTTTTTGACATCCGCCCCAAGGTTTGCAAAATCTGCGGAAAGAATCGATGGTGCAATTTTTACCATTAGTATCTTCTCCTTTTTGTCTCTCGAATTTCACCCAGCAATTGCAAGTAGCTTTTGTATCGCTGCGATGAGATCTTATTTTCGTCTACCGCATCTCGTACGGCGCAGTTCGGCTCGTTTTCATGCAAGCATTTTGCACCAAAACGGCAGTCCTCATCGTATTCGTGAAACTCGACAAAATATTCTTTGAGTTCTTTTTCTTCGATTTCATCCAAATCAATCGAGCTAAATCCTGGTGAGTCGGCAATATAGGAAGAGTCGTCAATTTGTATTAGCTCGACATATCTTGTCGTGTGTCGTCCTCGACCAATTTTTTCGCTCACCTGTCCTGTCTTGAGCTCGGTATCAATCAGCGCATTGATGAGCGTGCTCTTGCCCGCTCCTGATGGTCCAGCGACGATTGAAATCTGATTCTTGAGCAATTTTTTGATTGGCTCGACATTCTGTCTTCCCTCTGCGCTGACTGCTGCGATCGGGTAGCCGAGCGGCGTATAGATTTCTTCCAGCGTCTTGAGCAAATTTTCTTCGTCGAGGTCAATTTTGTTCAGCGTAATGATGATCTCGAGGTCTTGTTTTTGTGCAAGCACGAGAAATCGATCAATCAAGGACAGATTGGGATCAGGATTTTTGATCGCAAACAACAAAATCGCCTGCGTGACATTGGCAATCGGTGGACGCTTGAGCAAATTTTTTCGCTCGAGCGCCCGATTGATCACCGCTTTTTTATTTTCTTCGTCCAATATTTCAATCTCTACCACATCGCCAACAACGAATTGCTGCGCTTTGAGCTTAAACACGCCACGAGCTTTGCATTCGTACAGGCCATTTTTTGTGTCCACATAGTAGAAAGATGAAATTGCTTTTGTGATTGTGCCTTGCATCGTATCCTTTCTGGCTAAAGTTTTCGATCTGAAATATTTTCGATCTCATGAATTTTTTTCAACTAGAAATTTACCACTGGATTTGCGTAATACGATGTGCGATCTCCGTCGAGGTAAACATAGTATTCCTTGCTCGTTCCTGGTTCGCCTTGGACATTGAGCGCGACGGTTCCGCCTTGTTCAATCGGATTGACCGTCTGTGTCACAACAATTTCTCCCGTATCTACTTCCACGATTTCGATTTTGACCGAGTCACGATCTTGTGAAAGCGTGATGACGATTGGCATGGATTTGAGCAATGGCTTGTCATAGCGATTGACCACGATGGACACTTGCGAATCGACCGCAACTTGTGCACCCGATGCTGGTACTTGCGAAAGAACAATGCCCTCCGCCTTATCTTTGTTCTCACGATAGGAGATGCTTGGCGAAAGTTTTGCTTTGTTCAGAATTTCTTTTGCATCATCCAACGTTTTGTTCGTTACATCTGGCACGGTCACTTGGCTTTCGTCCAGCCCGAGACTTACCACGATGCGCACTCGCTCGCCTTTTTCGAGCAGATAGCCCTCAACTGGTGATTGTGAAATGACTTTGTTTGCCTCGAGCACATCGGTTTTGTATTCGATGAGTGCAACGAGTCCCAGCTCGCTGATTTTTGCTTGAGC
This sequence comes from Filifactoraceae bacterium, assembly GCA_041784625.1. GTDB lineage: Bacteria > Bacillota > Clostridia > Peptostreptococcales > Filifactoraceae > JAUNKE01. Next base: position 1,396 of record JBHBDS010000172.1, on the reverse strand, counting down.
TTCTTCAATCGTCATGTCGGTCAATTTTGGCACAGAGATCGGATTGACGACTTTGTCTTCCGAAACAACAACTTTGATCTCCGAGCCCTTGGAAACTTTGGTTCCCTCCGCTGGATCTTGGCTCGAAATCTGTCCCGGCTCAAAATTCACGTTCACTTCGTTGCCTGAGACGATAACCTCTAGGCCCGAATCTTTTGCAAGTGCAGTCGCCTCTTCAACAGTTTTTCCGACAAGTTTTGGTGTTGCGACTTTTGCATCGCCACCAAATGCACCACGGAAGAAGAAAAATCCGGAGATAAACAGTGCGGACGCCAGTAGCGCAACCACCGCAATGATCGCAAAATTTGTTTTGCTAATCGGCTCGTCGTCCTCTTCGACAATTCTTTCCACTTTTTTCTTCTTTGATTTGCGAGATTTCTCTTCGTTTTTTTCTTTGAGATCGGTGAAGAGAATTTTGTATTCATCATCGTCGGTAGAAATAATCTGCGTACGATACGTTTCGTCTTCAAATCCCATTCCAAGTGCTACCATTTTCGAATTTTGGACATATTCGATGTCGTCGATGAGTGCATCGACCGATTTGTAGCGACGATCTGGACTTTTTTGTGTTGCTTTGCGAATCAAATCTTTGACTTCGCTCGGAATGTTGTCGTCGTCCTCGAATTGGATTTCTTCTTGCAAATGCTTGAGCGCAATGGTCACTGGGCTATCTCCATCAAATGGCAATTTGCCCGTAATCATCTCGTACATTACGATTCCCATCGAATAAATATCGCTGCGTTCGTCGATGTACCCACCTCTCGCCTGTTCTGGCGAAAAATAATGCACAGAGCCCATAATCGTTCCTACTGCCGTAATCGTTGAACTGCTCACAGCTTTGGCAATCCCAAAATCTGCTACTTTCACCATATTATTTTTGGTGATCATAATATTTTGTGATTTGATGTCACGGTGCACAATTTTGTGCTGATGCGCCTCTTTGAGCGCAAGCGCAATTTGTTTTGCATAATTGAGCATCGTGTCTTTGTCGATTTTTCCTTGGCGATGGATAATGTCTTTGATGTTACCACCTTCCACATATTCCATCACAATGTATGGCACGCCATTTTCTTCTTGTACGTCGTAAATGCTGATGATATTTTGCTGATTGAGCCCACCAGCCGACATCGCTTCATTCTTAAATTTTTCGATAAATTCGTCGTCATTAACAAATTCTGGCTTGAGCACTTTGATTGCGACCAAGCGATTGAGTACATGACATTTTGCTTTGTAAACAATCGCCATTCCTCCTTCGCCAATTTGGCTGAGGATTTCATATCGATTTCCTAAAGTTTTTCCTACTAAATTATCCATTATTCTCCACCCTTATTCATAAGGCACTTGAAAAAGGTGGCGT
>JBHBDS010000171.1:0-4622 GCA_041784625.1 Filifactoraceae bacterium | reverse complement strand
GAATTTTTTGCAACAAAACATTGGAGCATTTCATCTTCTTCTTTGAGTTTTTGATCTCCGCCCCGTTTGAGTGAAAGCTCCGTGATTTTTTTGAAATAGCCATGTTTTGTCAAGAACAAATGGACTGGATAGTCTTCAATCTTCTCATCTGCGGTATGATACTGCACTTCGTCCTTGATTGCAACGGTCGTTTTTCGTCCTGTATCGTATTTTTTGATGACCGCTCTCAGCTCGCTCGCCATCTCTTTGTTTTGAAGCTTCTCACTGCCCAAAAACTCATTGCCTTTTTTGATTTCCGATTGGAGTTTTTCAATTTCCTCAAGACGTTTTAGAATATATTCTTTGTTGAGATTGCGCAACTTAATTTCGGCAATGTATTCCGCTTGTTCGAAATTGAGCGCAAAAGATTCCATCAACGTTGGGATAACATCTTTTTCTTTCTCTGTCTCACGAATGATCTTGATTACTTTGTCTAGGTCAACAAGCACCTTTTGCAATCCGAGCAAGAGATTGAGTTTTTCGCTCTTTTTTTGGATGTCAAAATTTGTTCTCCGAATCAAAATATCTCGACGAAAATCAATCCAGTGCAAAATAATTTCCGCCACACCCAGCACCATCGGTCGATTGCCAATCAAGATATTGAAATTGCAGCTGAAAGAATCTTCAAGCGGCGTATTTTTGAACAGCTTAAGCATAATCTCATCTGGATTTTGTGATTTTCGGTAGTCGATAGCAATTTTGAGCCCCTGCAAATCCGTTTCATCACGAATGTCGAGAATTTCTTTCGCTTTGCCAAGTTTCATCATCTCGACCACTTTTTCGATAATCGCCTCAATCGTTGTAGAGTAAGGAATTTCGTAAATTTCAATCAAGCCCTGCTTTTTGTCCACACGATATTTTCCGCGAACCCGAAAACTCCCTCGACCAGTATCGAGAATCTCTTTCATCTCCGCTTTGTCCAAAAGAAGTTCTCCCCCCGTCGGAAAATCGGGCGCAATAATATACTCCGCCGCATCAGCAGATGGATTATCGAGCAGCGCAATCGTGTACTCGAGTACTTCCTTCATATTAAAGCTCGGGATGGAGCTTGCCATTCCAACCGCAATCCCCTTGTTCGCGTTGACAAGAATGTTTGGGAATTTGCAAGGCAAAAGCGTCGGCTCTTTCATCGTTGCATCGTAATTGTCCACAAACTCAACGGTGTTCTTGTCGATGTCGTCAAAAATATCTTCGCAGATTTCCATCAGCTTGACCTCGGTATATCGAGGCGCTGCGTACTTCATATCGCGCGAATAGTTTTTCCCAAAGTTTCCTTTTGAATCGACGTATGGGTAGAGCAATGATTCGTTGTTTTTTGTCATACGAACCATCGTTTCATAGATCGCAGCATCTCCATGCGGATTGAGTTTCATCGTCTGCCCAACGACATTGGCCGATTTTGTCTTGCCCGATTTGATGAGATTCATCTTGTACATCGTGTAGAGCAATTTTCGATGCGAAGGTTTGAAACCATCAATCTGCGGAATCGCTCGAGAAACGATAACACTCATCGCATAGGGCATATAGTTGTCTTTGAGCGTATCAACAATATTTTTTGAAGTATTCATAGTTATTGTTCATCAATTTGGTCCATGTAGAGCATCCCAAATTCTTCAATGAATTCCTTTCTATTTTTTGCATCATCTCCGAGCAGCACCTCAAAAGTTTCTCTTGTGCTCTCTTCATCCGTCGGTGTCACCTTGACAAGTCGTCTGGTCTCTGGACACATTGTTGTTTTCCACAGCATATCTGGGTCATTTTCGCCGAGCCCTTTGGAGCGATGCACTTTATAGTCTTGTTTCATTCTGCCGACGATGGCATTTTTTTCGTGATCATTGTAAGCAAAATAGCTCTTGGATTTTGTCTCAATCTCGTACAGCGGAGACTCCGCAATAAAAATTTTGCCCTGCTCAATCAGCGTCGGCGTGAGCGTATAGAAAAGCGTCAGCAGAAGTGTTCGAATCTGAAATCCATCCACATCCGCATCGGTACAGATAATGACCTTGCTCCAACGCAAATTATCAATGTCAAATTTACTGAGATCTTTCGCATACTTGCTCTCCACTTCGATGCCTGTGCCGAGCACTTTGACGATGTCGACGATAATCTCCGAGCCAAAAACTTTGTTCAGATCCGCTTTGAGGCAGTTTAATATTTTACCTCGAATTGGAATAATCGCCTGGAACTCCGCATCTCTTGCCATTTTACAAGCACCAAGTGCCGAGTCTCCTTCCACGATATAGAGTTCTCTTTTTTCGATGTCTTTGGAACGGCAATCGACAAATTTTTTGATTCGATTGGTCGCATCGACATTGCCTGACAATTTTCCTTTGATTGCCTGTCTTGTCTGCTCTGCATTCTCTCGAGAGCGTTTGTTGATGAGGATTTGGTTAATCGCTTTTTCCGTCACCTCTTTGTTCTCAATGAAGAAAATTTTGAGTCGCTCCTTGATAAAATCTGTCAGCGCTTCTTGGATAAATTTGTTGTTCACCGCTTTTTTTGTCTGATTTTCATAAGAAGTTTGGGTCGAGAAAGAATTGATAACGATCACCAAACTTTCTTGAATGTCGATGAACGAGACTTTCTTTTCATTTTTATTGTACTTGTTGAGATATTTAATTTGACTATCCACCGCATGAACAAACACCGCCTTGACCGCTTTGTCCGGTGAGCCGCCATGCTCCAAAAAACTCGAGTTGTGGTAGTATTCTATGAGTGATGTCGCTTTTGTAAATGCAAATGCAACTTCTGCCTTTAGTTTGTACTCCGGCTTGTCTGCACGATCTCGTCCCTTCGTTTCGAGTTCATACAGAACTGGTGTCATCATCTCGTCGTCGCCAGCAATCTCTTCCAGAAAATCCATAATCCCGTTTGGATAAAGATATTCAAAACGTTGGTCCGATTCTTCGTCAATTAGAATAAATCGCAAGCCTTTGTTGACGATCGCCTGTTTTTTGATCGTGTCTTGATAATACTCCAGCGGAATATTGATGTCGGTAAACACTTCGATGTCTGGCTTAAAAGTAATTTCGGTAAAAGTTTGCTTGCTTTTCACTGGCGTTTTTTTGAGTCCGCCGATGTTGAATCCCTTTTCAAAATGAAGTTCGTACAAAAAGTCATCACGCTGCACCTTGACATCCATATATTCGGACGCATACTGTGTGGCACAGCTTCCGAGTCCATTTAGCCCGAGAGAATATTCGTAATCCTCGTTGGAATATTTTCCGCCCGCATAGAGTTCCTCAAAAATCAGCTCGTAATTGTAACGATTTTCAACCGGGTTAAAATCCAGAGGAATCCCACGTCCTTTGTCCTTCACCGTGATGGAATTGTCGCTGTGACGAATGGTTGTAATTTCCATCCCAAATCCTGCTCGATGCTCATCGATTGAGTTCGAAAGAATTTCAAACATCGCATGAGAACAACCATCGATTCCATCCGAGCCAAAAATCACCCCCGGTCGAAGTCGCACACGATCTGGTCCTTTTAATGCGCTGATACTCGTGTTGTCATATTGTTTTCTTCTCTTATCCATACTCCACTCTCTATTTTAATTATTCTTTATGTTGCAAAATATCTTTAGCTTGTAATTTCATTATTCATTATCTTGTTTATCATCGATTGTTCAATATCCTCTTTGGCAAATTTGAATGATTTCGTTGCTACTTTTTTCGTTTTTTTGCATAAAAAAGAAAGCACCTCATCCATGCACTCCCTTATGTTATCATATAGTCTGCAAATATTCAAGAATCAAAGCTTCGATGTTTTTTGACCGAAAAATTTTCATTTTTGTAATGCTTTCCAAAACGTTAATGCATGGAAAATTTTTCCTTTCTCGACTTCGGTTCGTTGTTTACCTTTTTGCTCTCTTTGCGATATTCTGTTCTTGCATCAAACAATAAATTCCTTTTGTATGGTTTAGCCGCTTTTTATGATGGCATGCTAATTGTTTGATGCCTTATTATTTTTCAGATATTGACACTTTATTTTACAACTTTAATATCAAATTCCCTTTTCTATTGTTCTTTACTTTTCGTTCTTTCTATTATATAATCAGCTTGTATTCTAAATTAACCAAAGGAGATTTATTATGAGCATAAAAGTAGATAAAGAAGCTGTTGCTGAACTAAAAAGCATTTTGGCTGAAAAAGAAATTACCGATACAACCATTCGTCTGTTCATCGCAGGAATGGGCTGCAGCGGACCACAATTCAATCTTTCGATCGACGAAAAAAATGATGACGATCTTTCTGTGGAAGAAGATGGATTTACATTTGTTGTAGAAAAAGGACTCGTTGACGAATTTGGCGGATTCTCCATCAAATTCTTTGATGAAGGTGGACAACGTGGCATCTATGTTGATCCAGAGGTAAAATTCCAAGGCGGATGCTCTGGATGTTCAGGCGGATGTAACTAATTAGGATTACGAAAGAGCTGAAATTCTGGGTGTGTGAGAATTTCTCTGTAAATTCGCTTTTATGGTAGAAAAATTTATTGGAGAAGCAGCGGGAAAGCTGCTATCTCTACAATCTAAATATATTCGATGGAAAATCGCATGTCAAGTGCCACTCGGGTTTTCGAGT
>JBHBDS010000170.1:0-9141 GCA_041784625.1 Filifactoraceae bacterium | reverse complement strand
GAATGATATACTTATCAGTAATAAGTTTTATTTATGCTAAGGAAGTTATTTCTTTTTGAAGGAGGAGAATATGCTTTTTCAAACAACTGAAAAACACGAAGAGCTTCGTATGAAAGTTCGTGAGATGGTAGAGGCGGAGGTCAGACCGATCGCTTTTATGCTGGACAAAAACAGTGAGTTTCCGCACGAGGCTTTCAAAAAATTTGCGAAACAAGGCTGGATGGGAATTCCGTTCCCAAAAAAATACGGCGGCGCAGGGCTTGACAATATCAGCTATGCGATCGCTGTGGAGGAACTCTCTCGTGTGGATGGCGGAACGGGCGTAATTTTGTCGGCGCATACATCGCTTGGGGCTTATCCGATCTACGCTTTTGGTACCGAAGAGCAAAAATAAAAATATTTAATCCCGCTTGCAAAGGGCGAGAAGTTTGGCGCGTTTGGGCTGACAGAAGAAAACGCAGGATCGGATGCGGGTGGCACCGAAACAACTGCGGAACTTGTAGGCGATCATTATATTCTAAACGGCGGCAAAATTTTTATCACCAACGCAATCGTTGCGGACACTTATGTGGTGTTTGCCTCGACAGATCCGGAGCAGGGTACGAGAGGAATCTCGGCGTTCATTGTCGAAAAAGGTTGGGAAGGATTTAGCTTTAGCGAGCATTATGACAAGCTGGGAATTCGTTCTTCGATTACGGCAGAACTTATTTTCAACAATGTAAAAGTGCCAAAAGAAAATCTTCTCGGCAAAGAGGGCGAGGGATTCAAAATTGCGATGTCCACGCTGGATGGCGGACGTATCGGTATCGCAGCGCAAGCGCTTGGTATCGCACAGGGCGCATATGAGGCGGCACTGGAGTACACCAAAGACAGAGTACAGTTTGGAAAACCGATCGCAGCGAATCAAGCGGTGGCGTTTAAGCTGGCAGATATGGCGACAAAACTTCGCACATCCAGATTGCTGATTTATTCGGCAGCGAGTATGAAGGACAATCATGTGCCTTATGGACTGGAATCGGCAATGGCAAAACAATACGCATCGGATTGCTGTTTGGAAATCGTCAACGATGCCCTTCAACTCCACGGTGGCTCGGGCTACATGAGAGGAATGGATGTGGAGCGTGCATATCGTGACGCAAAAATTACGACCATCTACGAGGGAACAAACGAAATCCAACGTGTGGTTATAGCGGCGCACATCATCGGAAAACAGCCAAAAACAGAAGGCAAAGCACCGAAGAAAAAAGGCGCAATCACTGGCGAGCGCAAAAAACAAATTTTCAAAGATGGCACAAGTGAAGAAAAAGTGGCAGCGCTTGTCGAGGCACTCAAAAAAGATGGCTACGATTTCAGCGTTGGAATCGATATCGACACGCCAATCAACCAGGCGGATCGTGTGGTCAGCGTGGGACGAGGAATCGGCGAAGAAAAAAATATGGAGCTTGCAAGAGACTTGGCAAAAAATGTCGGTGCGGCTTTGGGATCTTCCAGACCAGTGGCAGAAACGCTCCGATATGTGCCGATGAATCGCTATGTCGGAATGAGCGGACAAAAATTCAAGGGCAATTTGTACATCGCTTGCGGAATCCATGGTGCAGGTCAGCATCTAAAAGGAATCAAAGACGCATCGACCATCGTTGCGATCAATACTAATGGCAACGCACCGATTTTCAAAAACTGTGACTATGGAATCGTCGGCGATTTGATGGAGATTATGCCGCTGCTTTCCAAAGCGCTGGACACTGGCGAAAAACAGCCAGCACCGCCTGCGAAAAAAATCAAGCGTTCGAAACCGATGAAACAAGAGCCAAAACACAAGAGCTATGTATGTACTGGTTGCGGCTATGAATACGACCCAGAGGTTGGTGATCTCGAGGCAGAAATCTATCCAACCACCACCTTTGATAAACTGCCAGAAGAATGGATTTGTCCAGACTGTGGCGCAGCAAAAGAAGAATTTATTGAGGCATAGGAGGGCAATATGTATTGTGTAAGAAAGCTAACAGAAGATTTATACTGGATTGGCGCAAATGATCATCGCCTCTCCTTGTTTGAAAATATCCATCCGATTCCACGAGGCGTTTCCTACAACTCCTACGTGCTACTCGACGAAAAAACCGTCGTGTTTGACACTGTGGATTGGTCAGTATGCAGACAATTTTTGGATAATCTAAAAGCGGTGCTTGATGGCAGAGATCTCGACTATCTCGTTATAAACCATATGGAGCCAGACCACGCAGCATCGATGGAAGAAGTGCTTCTTCGTTATCCAAATGCAAAAGTTATTTCGACTGAAAAAGCATTTATGATGATGAGCCAATTTGGTTTTGACGTAGAAGATCGCAAAATCCAAGTGCAAGAGGGCGACACATTCTCCTTTGGAAAACACGAGTTCGTGTTTGTTGAAGCACCGATGGTACACTGGCCAGAAGCAATGGTCAGCTACGATAAAAAAGATAAAGTGCTCTTCTCTGCGGATGCGTTCGGCTCTTTTGGCGCACTCGATGGAAAAATGTTCAACGACGAGGTCAACTTCGACCGAGATTGGATTGACGATGCGAGAAGATATTTTACCAACATCGTCGGCAAATACGGACCATTTGTACAAGCACTGCTCAAAAAAGCAAGCACGCTCGAAATCAAAATGATCTGCCCGCTGCACGGACCAGTGTGGAGAAACAACTTCGAATATTTTATCGACAAGCATGACAAATGGAGTCGCTACGAGCCAGAAGAAAAAGGCGTAATGATTGCGTATGCGTCCATGTACGGCAACACCGAAACCGCAGCGCAAGCACTTGCGACAAAACTCGTGGAGCGAGGAATCACCAACGTGAGCCTGTTCGATGTGTCCAACACGCATGTGTCGTATCTGATTGCCGAGGCATTCCGCGTGAGCCATATTGTGCTCGCATCCGTGACCTACAATCTCGAGATATATCCAGTGATGAAGGCATTCCTCGACGATATGAAGGCACTCAATCTGCAAAGAAGAAGTGTCGCAGTGATTGAAAATGGCTCGTGGGCGGTAAAATCTGGCGACAAGATCAGTGAATTTGTCGATAACGAAATGAAAATGATGAATCTCATCGGCGATCGAGTCACCGTCAACTCATCACTTACCAAAGAAAATGAGGCAGACCTCGACGCACTTGCCGATGCGATTGTGGAAGATATCAATAAATAAAATTGCAGAAATCGGAATCGTTGTAAAATTAATGATCAATCGGATTACGAAAAAATTCTACTAGAGTGACTTGATTTTAAAGCAAAAAAGATTGCAAGAGCAAAAGACGATGAAGGTACTGCAAATACCAATCTTCAAATAAAATCTCAAACGAAAAAACTGGCCGAAATTTGGCTAGTTTTTTCGTTGCTATACAGCTGGTATATATTCGGATGTGCAGACTATTGCTACATGATTTTGGTTTTCAGAGAAACATTTGTTGCAACATCCGTAATGCTACCTTTTTTCTTACGGCTATGCTTTTACAATTGGCACCCACAGCTCCATTTGATAATCTTCAGAGTGCATATCGCCTTCTTCTGGATAAAATTCAAAATCTGGCGTTCCCGCATGACGATAGCCATTGGATGGGAAGAATGTTTTGAGCACGAAGTCCCAGCCACGGTGGATCGAGTCAGGAATCGCACCTATTAGCTGTACGATAGCGTACTCCGCTTCAGGGATTTCTACGATGGTGAGCCCGAGTTCCTCCGCTTTTTGCTTGTCGGCTACATCAAAGCATGCCATATAGTTGATGGAATCAGGCGAGGTTGTGTCGATGCAAGCACCAAAACTTTTTCCGCTCCCAAGTGCGACAAGTTCCGCCGGCTTTGCTTTTGCAAAAAGTTCTTCCCATACGCTCGGACATTGTGTAGCGTCAATGCATTCTTTCAACACACCTGCGACCTTAAACGCAGGGATTTTTTTGATTTGTACATTCATTTGGTTTCCTCCTTCGATTGAAAGTGATAAATAAATTGGAGAGAAAATAGAAAATGCTTTTCCATCTCGCACTTCGCTTGGCGTACTCTTATGCAGCTTTTTGAACGCTGCGGTAAACGAATCAGGGGATTCGTAGCCGTATTTCAGTGCGACATCGATAATTTTACTGTCCGTCTCGCGGAGTTCGGCAGCAGCACAGCTCAGGCGGCGATTCCGAAGATACTCGCTCAGTGGAATCCCAACCAAAATCGAAAACAATCGGCTGAACATCGGGTACGAATAGCCAGAAAGTTGCAAGATTTTCGTCTCGTCCAAATCGCAGCTAGCTTGGAGCATATTTTCGATATAATTCATCGTTTGGTTGAAAGATTGAATCATTTTGCCTCCTGCTGAGTTTTTTCTCTATGAATGTATTGTAGCAACAGTTGCATTTTTTTGCCCGATAATGCTCGTACTAAAAAAATGGGGTCATCATAAGTATCGCTGGCACAATGAGTGCAGGGATGAGATTTGCCACTTTGATCTGCTTGATTTCCATCATGGTGAGTGCCAGTGCGATGAGCAGCACGCCACCAGTTGCGCTCACTTCGGTCATTATTTCTGTGGTGATATAGGGCGCGATCAAACTTGCGAGCAGAGTCATTCCACCTTGGTAAAGGAACACCGCTGCTCCCGAGAGTGACACGCCGATGCCGAGCGTCGATGCGAAAAATATTGCTAGCACGCCGTCGATGATCGCTTTGGTAAAATGGATCGAGTGGTCACCACGGATTCCGCTTTCAATCGATGCGAGAATCGCCATCGAGCCGACGCAAAACACGAGCGATGCCGATACAAAGCCGCTCGAAATATTTGATTCGCTGGATTTTACTTTGGATTGCAAATAGTCGCCGAGATCACGCATTTTTTTGTCGAGATCCATGGTTTCGCCAAGTAGTCCACCGACAACAATTGAGATGACGACGATGAGAATATTTTCGGATTTGATGGCAATCGTGATGCCGAGAATCAGCACGACAATTTGTAGCGATGCCAATATCAGCTGCGAGTGCCGATCGGGGATGAGTTTTCCTGCTTTTGTTCCAATGATTCCGCCGAGTACGATGGAAAGTCCGTTTGCGATTGCTCCTAGTAACATAATTTTTGACGTGCGTTGCACACTCCTTTATAAACTTAGAACTCTATTATACACCGAAGAATGAGGATTGAAAAAAATTTTTTTGAATGAATTTTTCTGATTGTATGAGTTGTGACAAAGTGAGGAAAGTCTTGATGTTTCGATGGAAGAATGCGCTAGCAAGATAAGCGTAGAATCTGCGAGAAAATATGCACGACCCAAAATACTAGGCAAGTTATTCGACCACAGGATAAAGCTGGATCTTGGATTATCATGCTATGCAGAAAAGATTAGAACATAAAAAAATTTATTCAAGAAGAAATAAAGGACAAATTGTTAGGAATAAAATTTTTTTCATAGAGTATTATTCAATATTGAACAAAATAATAAAAAAATATTATCGTTAGTAACAAAAGTTACGGATTTTTTTATGCTGTTATGATACGATGATTATGACTAGGTATGATTCAAAGAAAAAATAATTTGCGCAATGATTGTGAAGTAGCAGCGTGGGATGACGGAGATTTTCACGCATTCTTTGTGCAAAAAAATGAAAGGAGAATGTTTATGGGCTATGTGATTCAAAATGAGGAGTTTGATCAAATATTGGCCAAACTATCTCAGGACTATGATGTCTATGCGCCAGTGAGGCTGGTGGGCCGTGGCAGATTTTCGGATACGGACAATATTCGTTACGAAAAAATTTGCTCCGTGGAACAAATCGAGCATAATGCGAAGTCGATTTTTTCGGCAAAAGAGGTTCCATTTCCAGTGATCGAAACGCTGTTTCATATCGTGGGAGAGGAGCTTAAGGAATCGAAGAAGGAAATCAAGCCTGCAATCGTGTTTTTGCGATCGTGCGATATCCATGCGATGGATCGACTGGACAAGATTTTTTTGCATAATGGACTAATCCAAGATCCATACTACAAGGCAAAACGTGAGAATATCAAATTGGTGCTCATGGAATGCCAAAAGAGCTACGACAATTGTTTCTGTGTGTCGATGGGAACGAATCAGACGGACAACTACGATTTGGCAATTGGATTTGGCGAGGGACAAGTATACATAACAATCAAAGACGACAATTTCAAATCCTATTTCGATGCATGCCCAGCGCATGAGTTTTCGCCTGCATATGTGACGGAGAATCCTTTTACAGTGACACCGCCAAATGTGGAAGATATTACGGTAGAACTTTTTAACGACGAGATGTGGGATGAGTATTCGAAACGCTGCATCGCTTGTGGGCGCTGCAATTTTGTTTGCCCGACATGCTCTTGCTTTACCACGACAGACATCAGTTATGATGACAATGCCAATGTGGGTGAACGTCGCCGTGTGTGGGCTGGCTGTCATGTGGACAAATTCACCGATATGGCGGGCGGACACACCTTCCGAAAAGATAACGGCTCGAGAATGCGATTCAAAACGATGCACAAGATTTATGATTTCAAAAAAATCTATGGCACGGCGATGTGTGTTGGTTGTGGACGCTGCGACGATTTTTGTCCAGAGTATATTTCCTTTGCGAATTGCATCAACAAGGTGCAAAAGCGAGTTTCTGAAACAAAGGAGGGTATCTAATGAATCCATATTTGCCTTTTGAAACAAAAATTCTAAAAATCGTTCCGCAGACAGACATTGACTATACCTTCTTTGTGGAATCGGATATGAAATTAAAGAGCGGGCAATTTGTGCAGCTGTCCGTGCCAAAGGCGGGGGAAGCACCGATTTCGGTATCCGACTTTGGTGACGGCTATTTGGAGATGACGATTCGAAAAGTCGGCAAGGTGACGGACGAAATTTTCAACAAAAAAGTGGGCGACTCGCTTTATCTTCGAGGACCTTACGGAAATGGTTTCAATGTAGAAGACCATTTTGGCAAAGACCTCATTATTGTTGCGGGCGGAACGGGGCTTGCACCGATCAAAAATTTTATCAACTATTACTACGAAAATCTGGATAAGCTAAAAAGTTTGCGTCTGATCGTTGGCTTTAAATCGATGGACAATCGACTTTTTATCGACGAGCTCAGCAAATGGGGACAAAAATTCCCGGTCAACGTAACGCTTGATCGACCGGAGCCGGGTTGGATCGGTTCGACGGGTTTTGTAACGGAGTATGTTGCAAAAATGGTCATCGATGATTTGGAAAATACGCATGCAGTAATCGTTGGACCTCCGCCGATGATGAAATTTACGGCGCTGGGCTTTTCGCAAGCGGGACTTCGAGATGATCAGATTTGGATGTCTTTTGAACGAAAAATGTCCTGTGCGCTTGGAAAATGTGGACACTGCAAAATCAACGAAACCTACGTCTGTTTAGAAGGACCAGTGTTCCGATATGACAAAGCGGCGACGCTCATCGATTAAGGAGGAAGCTATGTACGATATTAATACCAAGAAAGTTAAGAAAAATGCTTATCGTGTTACCAAAGTGCGTAACAAAACGGCGCTTCGTATTCGTGTGCCAGGCGGGCTGCTTCCGACAGAGCTGATTCCTGCGATCTATGAGGTGGCAAACAAATTTGGTGATGGAAAAGTGCATATCACGATTCGTCAGGGATTTGAAATAACAGGCATCGACTACAAGGATATGGCGGCAGCAAATGAAATGATTCAGCCAATCCTTCGTGGGCTCGATATCGGTGGCGTGACGGATGAAAATATCAAGACGGGCTACCAAGCTGCAGGGACAAGAAATATCTCCGCATGCATCGGAAACCGAGTCTGCCCTTATGCAAACTACAATACAACCGAGATGGCGAGACGTGTTGAAAAAGCAATTTTTCCACATGATCATCACGTAAAGGTGGCATTTACTGGCTGTCCAAATGACTGCATCAAAGCGGTGATGCAAGATTTTGGAATCATCGGAACCTCCAAGGTCGAATACGACTACAATCTTTGCGTGGGCTGCGAGGCTTGCGTCAAAAATTGTAAGGTGCGTGTGACGGGAGCGCTCTCGATGAAAAATGGAAAAGTCGTGCGTGACGAGAAAAGATGTCTCGGCTGTGGCGAATGCGCACTGACTTGTCCGATGCAAGCGTGGACGAGAAATCCAAAAAAATATTTCCGCATGGTGATTATGGGAAGAACTGGAAAGAAAAACCCTCGCCTAGCAAAAACTTTCCTCGAGTTTATCGATGAAGAATCCATCGTAAAAATTATCAAAAATACCTACGCATATATCGACGAATATATTGACAAATCGCTTCCGAAAGAGCATATCGGTTACATTGTGGACCGAACAGGGTACCAAACCTTTAAGGAGTATGCGCTTCGTGATGTAAATCTCCCTGAGGGAGCAAGAATTGCGGAGTACATCGACTGGGGCGGCGAAAAATACGAAAAAGATTGCTTTATGCTTGAAGTGTAGGAGGAAAAATGTTTCAAGAAGAAGTATTAACGGTTGCGCAGGCGGCTGTCAAAAAAGTTGGATTGCTAAAATCGAGACCAGCGGCATATTTTGTAGCATCGATGTTGGCAGGAATTTATGTAGGACTTGGGATTTTGCTGATTTTTACCGCAGGAGGATTATTATCTGCTGCAGAATCCCCTTGGACAAGAATCATCATGGGAGCGAGCTTTGGTATTGCGCTGAGTTTGGTGGTTGCAGCAGGAGCGGAATTGTTTACGGGCAATAATATGGTAATGACCATTGGATTATTCAACAAGAAGGTAGCGATGCCTGATGTTATTAAATTGTGGGTTGTTTGTTGGCTAGGAAACCTAGTTGGCTCGCTGATTGTAGCAGTGCTCTTTATCATGACAGGACATGCAACGGGGCCAATCGGAGAGTTTATCGCGAAATCTGCGCTTGCAAAATCCACGATACCATTTGTTCCAATGCTTGTGCGCGCAATTTTGTGTAATGTGCTCGTATGTCTTGCGGTGTGGTGCGGGATGAAAATGAAAAGTGAATCGGGAAAACTTATCATGGTTTTTTGGTGCTTGTTCGCCTTCATCACCACAGGATTTGAACACTCGGTTGCCAATATGACGCTGATTGCAATCGGGGCAATGAATCCGATGGGATTTGATGTCACATGGGCTGGCTATGCATACAACTT
>JBHBDS010000169.1:0-2548 GCA_041784625.1 Filifactoraceae bacterium | reverse complement strand
GTGATTGAGGCGGAATTTGATCATACGAGTACGGCGGAGATGATTCTTGAGACCAAAACAATGACTAGGGGCCAAGAAACCTACGAACCTTTTGGCATATATTTTTCAATCGAACAAGAATAGGAGGAACAATGAACCGATATATCGCAACAATAGACATTGCACAAAATAAGTGCGTTGGCTTAACCATCTTGCAGGAAGTCCCCGAATCGACGGCGGACTTTCTTTATGTCGAAGTGCCCGATCACACTTACTATGGTCGCAGCTACATTGACGGCGTGTGGGGTGAAGAAGTAGCGCCCGAGCCGATGGAGCAGAAGCCGAGTGAGGTAGATATTCTCAAAATGCAGCTTGCGGCGGAAACCGAGCGCAGGGAATTTATGGAGGATGCTTTGGCAGAGCTAGCAACGGTGGTGTATTCATTATGATTACTAATTTTTTAATTCATACATTAGTAAAATTTGCAGGAAAGGAGGAGAAAATCATGATGGCGATGTTTTTTGCACAAAGAGTGATCCTAGGAAAGACGGCTTACAAGGATGTTCCGACACCGCTCAAAGCAGCGGTAAAGGAAATCTTGGAAGAGAGCGGTCTAGGATTTTTGGCGGTGGAGGAATAATTTCCGCACCAGCACAGTGGTAATCAGTTTTTTTCAGCAGGGCGGGGGAAACCTCGCCTTTATCATTTGGGGGAGGAGGAAAAGATGAACGAAAAAGAATGTAGCCCTGTGGCGCACAATCACGTCATAGAGCGTTTAGATAGAAATGAAACAAGACTCAACAACCATTCCGACCGCATTGTAGCACTAGAACAAAATCACGCACGCTTCGACGCCAAAATGGACAGCCTCATCCGCACGATGGAAAAATTGGACAAAACGATCTGGTGGGCGATTGGACTAGGAGCAACGGCAATTGTCGGCTTTTTTATGCGAGCCATTGAAAGGGGGTTATTCCAATGATAAAATTTCAATCTTTGCCATATGTTTCGCTCCGAATCACAAGCGGTTACGGATGGCGGAAAAAGCAAGTAGAGCACATCAAAAACGCCACCGAGTGGCACGAGGGCGTGGACATCGGACGAGACAAAAGCAAATATCCAGCAGACAACGGCAACGCTGGCAACGTCCTCGCCGTGATGGACGGCGAAGTGGCAGATGTAGGCTACAACAACGCCCGAGGCAAATACATCATTCTCGAGCACGAGGCGCACGATGGAAACAAAGTCGAGACCCTTTATCAGCACCTACACAGCGTCAGCGAAAACCACGGCAAAGTAAAAGCAGGGCAACCAATCGGCATCATGGGAAACACAGGAGTAGGAAACGCAACGCATCTGCACTTTGAACTACGGATAAACGGCAAACCCATCGACCCTACACGACATCTTTATGCCGTGGAGCTAGCAAAACCCATCCTGCCACCCGACGTGCAAAGGCTCGCCCAACAAGTCAAAAAAGCCCTGCAAGCAGAGCAACAATCCATCGACTTTCTATCCACCCACAAAATACCAATCGAAGTATTCCGCAAAATCCTAGCAGGAGAAGACCTCAGCGACAAAACAAATAACTGGATCAGAACCGACTATCCGCACGGCGAGGCACTACTCCACAAGATCGAAGAATACAAAAAGAAAGTGAGGGAAGGGAAGTAATGGCAAAAAAAGAAAAACTCAGCGTCGAAGAAGCACGCAGGCAACTTAAAGAAGCCGAAGCCCAAGAACGGGCCCAAAAGAAAAAGAACAAAACCATCAAGAAAAAACGCTTCGAGTTCTCCAAACTCATCTTGGTCGCCGTCTTCATACTGTGCTCTCGATGGATTGAGCTCACCTACAAGTTGGCCATGGCAGACAAAGAACAAATCGCCGAACAACTCGCCATCGTCATCGTCACCACGATCCTCGGCAGCATTGTCACCTATAGCCTCAAAAGCTATGGCGAAAAAAATAGCCGCAACAAATACGGCGTGGCAGAAATCGAAGAAACAAAAGAAAACAAAGAAGAAATTGAGGAGGTATAAAAATGGATATTACCAATTTCGCAATCGCACTCATTGCGCTAGGATTTGCAGCAATCGGACTAGCAATTCCGTACCTGGTCCAAAAATATGGCCAAGACAACATCACCAAAGCACTGTCCATCATCGGAATACTCGTCAAAGCAGCGGAGCAAATGTTCCAAGGACAAAACCAAGGCAAAGACAAACTACACTACGTCGAAAAAGAATTCGCCAAATACGGAATCAAGATCGACACCAGCCTAGTCCGTGCCATGATCGAATCCGAAGTATACAAACTAAAAATGGGAGCGTAAGTGCTCCCGATTTTTTTGTGTGCAAAAGATATTTGCTGGGCAACAAATGGGCAATATTATTATTGTTTTATAAATTGTTCCTGTTTACTCCTGCTGACAAAATGCAGCAAATACAATCAAAAGAAAAGCGTTCGCAATGTAGTTTGCTTTGTAGCACAAAAAAAACCAAAGCGCAGAGGATTTTTTAGGGAATCCTTGATCTTTGGTTTGTAAACTTTCTATGCATAGGATACGATC
>JBHBDS010000168.1:0-3710 GCA_041784625.1 Filifactoraceae bacterium | reverse complement strand
CTTTTCCCATGATACAACGTGGAAATTAGAAAAAGACATTAACGAATTTTTAGAGCAAGATATTGAAGTGATTCAAATTCAAATGACAACAGGAAATCATGCGCATCACGTGCTAATAACTTACGAGGAAAAAACCGAGGATTTGAAACTAATAAAAAGAGAGTGAGCAGATGGAATATAGAGATTTTTTACGAAAAAAACAAATGAAAAGCACAGACTATGGATTCGAAGTGAAAAAAGAAAAACTCAATCCGAATTTATTCGACTGGCAACGAGAAGTCGTCCGCTGGGCACTCAAAAAAGGGAGAGCGGCACTATTTGAAGACTGCGGATTAGGCAAGACGCTTCAATCATTATCATTTGCGGATGAAGTAGTCAAACATACAGGCGGCAAGGTGCTAATATTAGCTCCCTTGGCCGTATCAGAACAAACGAAGCGAGAGGGCGAAAAATTCGGCATATCCGTCCACATCGCAAGAAATCAAAAAGAAGTACAAGATGGAATCAACATTACCAACTATGAAATGCTCAAAAATTTTGACCCAAGTGAATTTGTGGGCGTGGTACTAGATGAAAGTTCCATCCTCAAAAGCTATATGGGAAAAACCAAAATGCAAATTCTCGAAGCTTTTCAGCACACACCATACAAATTAAGCTGTACAGCCACACCAAGCCCCAACGATCATATGGAAATACTCAACCAAGCAGAGTTTCTAGGAATTATGCGAAGTAGTGAGGCATTGGCGATATGGTTTATTAACGATACCCAAAACATGGGAACTTATCGACTCAAAAAACACGCCATCAAACCATTTTGGGAATGGGTGAGCACGTGGGCGATCTGTATGAGCAAGCCAAGTGACATTGGATTTAGTGATGATGGTTATCTTTTGCCAGAGCTAGAAGAGCGAATGAACGTCGTCAAAATATCGGAGCTAGACCGAGAATACAAAGACGGACTACTACGAGACATCAAAACATCGGCAACGGCATTTCATCAAGAAAAAAGATACACCGCAGAAGCAAGAGCGGAGCAATGCGCATATATTGCACAATCCGACCAATCACAATATGTCATATGGTGTGATACCAACTACGAAGCCGAAGAACTCAAAAAATTACTACCCGAAGCAGTCGAGATACGAGGAAGTGACAAGCTCGAGCACAAAGAAAAAGCCGTCAAGAATTTTATCGAAGGCAAGACTAGAATACTAATTTCCAAACCGTCCATCTTGGGTTATGGACTCAACTTCCAAAATTGCCACAAGACAATATTTTGTGGAATGAGCTATTCATACGAAAATTACTACCAAGCCGTGCGCCGATTCCATCGCTTCGGGCAGCAAAACAAAGTCGAAGTTGATATTGTCATCGGCTCAACCGAGCAAAAGATATTAGAATCCATTCAACGGAAACAAAAGCTCCATCAAGAAATGAGCGAAAATATGTACAAAGGAATCAAACAGATCCAAAGCGAAAGTATCAAAGGAACGCATTTTGTACTCAACTTACAGGAGCGAGAAATTACATTGCCAAGCTGGATGAAACAATAGAAAAACAGGAGGGAAAAATGAAAGATATAAACCAATACGATAACAAAAAAGACACCGAAAAGCACGGGAAAAACTATAGCCTATATCAAGGCGATTGCGTGCAGCTGATTCAAAATCTACCCGACAACAGTATACACTTCCCGATATTCAGTCCACCATTTGCGAATTTATATATTTACTCCAACGATCTAGCAGATATGGGCAACTGCAAGAACACCCAAGAATTTTTTGAGCAATTCGACTATCTCATTCCCGAGCTCTATCGGGTGACAGTGCCAGGACGACTATGCGCCGTACACTGCAAACAGCTCGTCAAATACAAAGGACGAGACGGCCAAGCAGGACTAACAGACTTTCGAGGGGAAATTATACAGCACTTCGAAAAATTCGGATGGCAATATCACAGCGAAGTCACCATATGGACCGATCCAGTCCTCGAAATGCAAAAAACAAAATCACACGGACTACTCTACAAACAGCTTCGAAAAGACAGTTCGTTCTCACGCCAAGGATTACCCGATTATCTCGTGATCTTCCGCAAATGGCCGAAAAGCGAAGCCGAGGAGCAAGCAATACAGCCAGTCACACACAACGAAAAAAACTTTCCACTCGATTTTTGGCAGAGATACGCTTCGCCCGTGTGGATGGATATTCAGCGTACGAATGTACTCAATATTTCCGCAGCAAGAGAAAATCAAGACGAAAAACATATCTGTCCGCTTCAACTCGATGTGATCGGGCGAGCAATTGAGCTATGGACCAACCCAAATGACATAGTACTAACGCCATTTCTAGGAATCGGCAGCGAAGCATATCAAGCAGTAATGCAAGGAAGACGTGCGATTGGATTTGAGCTCAAACAATCCTACTTTGAACAGGCTTGCAAAAACCTAGAAAAAGCCGAGCAGAGTAATAATCAGATCAGTATTTTTGATATTCAGTAGGTGGAGTGATGAAATTTTTAGATTGCTTTGCAGGAATCGGCGGATTTCGGCTAGGGATGGAGCAAGCAGGACACCAGTGCGTCGGACACATCGAGATTGACAAATTTGCCAACACTACCTACAACGCAATCCACAGACCAAAAGAGGAGGAATATTTTGCAGCAGATATTACTAGAATTGACCCAAGCGAATTGCCAGACTTCGACATTCTCTGTGGAGGATTCCCTTGCCAGGCTTTTTCAATCGCTGGGAAAAGGCGAGGTTTTGACGATACACGGGGAACTTTCTTTTTTGACATTGCAAGGATTATTAAAGCCAAGCGACCAAAATATGTTTTCCTTGAAAACGTCCAAGGACTGCTCAACCACGAAAAAGGAAGAACTTTCGCCACCATCCTCCTTACGCTTTCAGAACTGGGGTATTGTGTCGAATGGCAACTGCTTAACAGCAAAAACTACGGAGTACCGCAAACCAGGGAGCGAGTGTTTATTGTCGGACATCTTGGAAGAGAATGTACCCGAGCGATATTTCCTATCCGAGACAGCAATCAAGAACCTACTCCAAAGCACACAGAAGAAATTACAACCAATACCATCACCACAAGAACAACCGCAGACGGAGCAGGAACGTATGTTGTTGAAAATAAACCGCCGAAAGTAGTGCAAATCATCGGAGGGTCGCAAGGAAATCGAATTTATTCCACCCAAGGACTTTCCGTCACACTATCTAGCCAAGGCGGAGGAGCTGGAGCAAAAACAGGACTGTACGCAATACCAGTTCTAACACCAGAGAGAGCCGAAAAAAGGCAAAATGGAAGACGATTCAAAAACGTAAACGAAGAGATGTTCACACTCACCGCCCAAGATCGGCACGGAGTAGCTATTCTTCAAAGACCAAGAGGATTCAACAAAGGGGGAGTCTACTCCATCGCTCCGACACTCACCAAAAACAGCTACGAACACAACAACCTATTAGTCGAACTAGTTGAGAGAGTTCGAAGACTCACACCAAAAGAATGCTTTCGGCTACAAGGATTCCCCGACTGGGCACTTGACCGAGCCAAAGAGGCAGGCGTATCAGACAGCCAGCTTTACAAACAAGCAGGCAATAGCGTCACCGTGAATGTGATCTATGAAATAGCAAGGAGATTGGAGGAGATATGAAAATCGGACTAATTGACGTTGACGGGCACAACTACCCCAATCTGTGCTTG
>JBHBDS010000167.1:0-3637 GCA_041784625.1 Filifactoraceae bacterium | reverse complement strand
TCCTTTGCCGATGGTACGGTGTACTCGCTTGAAAAAGCGCTAGAGGATGGAATTATGTCAAAGAAGCCATCACTAATAGTGAAACAAAACGGCGTGGAATTGAAAGCGGACGATAACGTCAATGTTAACGAAGAGGTTCAGCTTGTTATTAAGGATCTCGAAATAAAAATATTAGAAAAAGATTCAGAGCCGTTAAAAGAGCTTGTGAAAGCAGGAGATAGTATAAAAATCTACTTGGACACATTTGTAGAAATCTCTGGCACGATTCCTTCGGCTAATCTCAACGATGGAGTTGGAAGTGTCACTTTTGGCTCGGATGCTAACGGAATGTTTGCTCTTGTAAAATTTTCGGATGACTTGAATAAATCAACTGAGAATAAGGTGTTTTTTATCCAAACGGATGTAACGACACATATTCACTTAAATCCTGATACAGTAGGAAACGTTACAATTGGTGGGAAAAATTTTCGTGCGGTAAAAACACCTCCAGCAAAAGAATATTTTGGGGAAAAGGAAGGAACGGTTATTGTTTCTGAACAAACTGCTGAATGGACAATAACAGTCAATGCTCGAAAAAAATCAAACAAGAATCCGATTGAACTTGGTGGCGCAATTTTTTCTGATTTACTTTCTCCTGATGAAATTGGAGAATTAGTCGAGGGTTCTTTTTCTATTGATGGGGTAAATGTTGATAAAGCAGATTATTCCTATATTAATAATGTGTTGTCGTATACATTTGCTGACAATGATGCAAGAGCTAGCGTGACGATTCGTTTCAAAACAAAATTGCCAGATTCGAAATTTTTTACGCATGTAGAAACTGGACAAGGAACGACAGGAAAAAACACATATAGTGCGGTTTCGATTCCCAACACTGTAAAAATATCTGACGAAAATGGTGGAGAGAATTCTATCACTGGGAGTGCAAGTTTTGTTCCAATTTGGATTTCAAAATATGGGCGATCTCTCTATAATGAATTGCCTGTCGATAATGGTGGGAATGTTCTAGAGGGAAGAGATGAAACGGATAAAGTATCTTGGTATATTGAAGTAAATCCCGAAAAAATTGTCATGACGAATGCAGTGGTGAAGGATGAACTTGCGTCGGAACTAACTTTTGTTCGAGCGGCAATTCAAGAAAAAAATATACTTGACAAATGGGTTACTATGACAGACGCTAATGGGAAACCAATGGTGTTTGATACCAATCCTGTGAGCTACCAACTCGGCAATTTGGATGGAGTTGAAAGAAGAATAGTGATCGTTGCGTCGGGCAAAAGAACTCAAAATACAACGTATTCAAATACCGCTACATTAACTTTTGACGAGTTTGAAGGTGGAAAGATAACGTCCACTGATGAGGCAACTACCGGAGCGGGAATGTTATTCAAGCGTCGAAATACTTCGATTAATTATTCCCAGTTTGCAAGTGCACAAGGACTACCATCAAACACAGCGTTGGAGTGGAAAGCAGATGGCCTCTATGCGCATTGGCAACTTGAAGTAACAAAAACGCATACGCTTACAGCAGAAAAAGAACAGGGAAAAGCTATTAAAGTATTTGATATTTTATACTTCAATCACTTTATGAAATCTTCTAGCGAAAGAGAAGCGCTAGTCCCAGCACAAGATTCCCTTCCAAGTGAGATGAAAGGAAAAACGGGTCTATTCACGCAAGATTATCAAGGAATTGGGATGAGATATGTTGAGGATTCCTTTTATGTTCATGAGAAAGCGAACCCATCGGACGATATTAAGTTAGAAGTTCATTCCATAAAAAACAGTTTGGGAGAAGAAATTGGTCAAGTATTAGAGTTCACGGGGTTTAGCTATGCAGAAGCAAGCCAAAGAGTACATTTTTCAACTAAGATTACAGATCCTAGCTTGCTGTTCCCGAACACTAGAACCACATTCAATGACAAAAATGAAGAACAACCACCTTTGAATATTCAAGTTCGAAATACGGGACTGCTGTTTGTGGGAGATACTTATGAAAATTACTCGTCAAATCGACATGGTAATGACAATCACTTGCTGTACAAAGAAGTGATTCCGTATTCGAGCGTGCAGGGAGTAAGCTCTGACGCATACAAAAATAAACAAGCGACAACAAAAGAAGTGGGGCAAAAAGGAGCGTTTAATCCACAAGATGGCACGGTGACATTCCGAATCAGTGTAAATGGAAGTGGAAGAGATATTGCCAACACAGAAATTTGGAAAGATGGTAAATTTGTAAAAATAGGTGGAGATTCTGGAATAGTATCTATAGTAGACAAACTCCCGAAAGGATGGGAGCTAGTAAAAATGGAAGATGATGCGGAGTTCCATCTGTATAATGCACAAAACGTACAACATGGCGATAAAAAACTAAGTATTGAAGCAGAGGCAAAAATCGCTGATCCATCGAGCATCGTAGAATTGGAAAAATCGGTAAATAGTCTAGAGCAAACATTGTCTTTTGACTTTAAGGCGCTAAAAACTCCATATGTCCTTATTTTCAAAGCGAAACCGAGTATAGAAATATTACGCCAATATCAAGCAAAAACAAAAACAACGGATGAAATTTCAAATCAATATGCTGAGAATAAAAAAAGTACTTGAGTTGAATACAGTAACTATTGCAGCAGAAAATTTGATTGAGAAAGAAAGAGTTGTTGACAAACAAAAAATTGAAATCGCTATGGATACTCTTGAGAAAAAACAAGTGAAAGATACTGGCAACGGTACCGTGACATGGACGATTAACTACAAGGGAAGAAATGCGTCTCATTTTGTGACGAATCCTGTCAACACGCCGCCTGCTGTACCTGTGGAATTAAAGGACAAACTGGATTCTGCAATTGAATTGTTGTTCAATGACCGTGGAGAGGTAGACCTTTCTACAATTACTATTCGAACTTATGAGCTTACGAAGGACGGGGAGTTTGGGGCAGTAACGAGCACAATTGCTGAGGATCAAAAGAAAAACTATTTCAGCTATGACGAGAATACGAGAGAATTGATATTCAAGGCAATTGATCCGTCAAAGAATTACGCTTTTAGCTATACAACGGTGATGGTCGCTGAAAAAGATGTGGTGAATGCTGTAACTTTTGTCGGAAACGACGAAAATACAAATCCTGCAACTGCAAAAGTTACAATTACTGGGGCTGATATAGCAAATACCAACTACAAAGTGGTTCCAATCCAAATCGTAAAATATGGAAAAGAAACAGAAGCTGCGGTAGAAAAAACGCTGTTGAGCGGAGTTACTTTCCAACTTATAGGCAGTACAAATTCTGTAATTAGAAGTAAAGAGACGGATAACAGCGGATATGTGAATCTCGGATGGCTTTCCCCAGGGACGTATACGATAAAAGAAATTGCACCAAGTGGGTATAAAGCGATGCCAACAATAACAATTAATGTTACTGCGGATTCCGATGGAAAAATTATTGCAAAAACCTCAACGGGACAAACAATCACTGTAGATAAACCGCTAGAAGTGATTAACATCAAATCATCTTCGAACAATGGTGGCGACAACAATAATAATAACAACATATTTTATGCTAATTCAAATTCGGATTTAACAAGGACATAAAAATTGCGGACATCATCGCAAAATATCCATACGTGAGAGAATTTATGCCAAGCG
>JBHBDS010000166.1:0-12892 GCA_041784625.1 Filifactoraceae bacterium | reverse complement strand
TCTACGGAAAGTTTTCTTTCTTTGAGTAGTTGAAGCTGCTCGAGCAATCGATTGAGTTTCTCCTGTCCTTCGAGATTTTCAAATCGATCAATATCGAGCGCAATCAATCGTTCATACAATTGTTCCTGCGTTTCTCTCGCTTGGTTTCGTAGGTTTTGCAAAGTCGATTGCACCACGACAATATCTTGCTGCAGCTTACTCATCTGCTTTTCGATCTGCGTTTTTTGCTCGGTGGCGATTTTGTGATTCTCCTCCAGCGTTTGAATCTGCTCCGTAAGCTGCAAAAAATTATTTTTCGGGTCGCATAATTCTCCGAGGTTTGAAATCACGATTTGCTCTTGCGCCTTTTTGTTTGCAAGAAGTCCGTCGATTTGCGCCTTGAGCGTACTTTGTCCAATCTGCAAATCGGTCGCCATGTTTTGGATTTCTGACTGCTCTTCTTCCAGCGTCCGACTTTCTTTTTCCGATTGCTCCAACTTTTTTCGCTCTTCTTCTATCTGCAGAAGATTTTGTTCCATTTGCAAAAAAGCGGCTCTCACATCGATAGACTGCTGCTCTGATTGCGAAACTTGCATTAGATCAAGAATTTCTTTTTCCAGATTTTTTTGCGCCAGATCTAGTTTTTCGTATTCTGCTTGCAAATTCTTTTGAGAAGCGTCAAGATTGATTTCCTCGGCAAAATATTCTTTTTCCTTTTGCTCTAACTGGTTTTTTTGTAGTTCTATTTCCGAACTTCTTTCTGATAATCTTTCAAAATCTTGTTCAATTTTCTCGATTTCTTGTTCAATATCCGAAATAACCGCACCATCCAGAGCATTTTTTTGGAGAAAAAGTGTGAGTTCTGCCTTTTCTGATTGTAACAATTCGATCTGATGTTTGATCGACAGCTCATCAATTTGAAGTTTTTTTACTTCTTCTTCCAGCTCCACTTTGTTTGCAGCAACTTGTTCAAGCAGACGACTTTCGTCTTCGGTTTTATCCTCGAGTGTTCCTACTATATTTGAGCAAACTGGGCAGATATCCCCCTCGTGCAAATGCTGCCGAATCGAGCGTGCCCCCTGCTGAACAAATAATTCGTCGTACAAAATATTAAGTTCAGCGATTTTTTGCTCATACTCCTTTTGCTGGCTACGATTATTTTTTAGTCTAGCCAATTGATTTTCGACGAGCTCTTCCACTTCTTTACTGCGCTTTGATTTGATTTGCCATTCTTGGCAAAGAGAAATTTGTTCGCCGAGGCGCTGCTTTTCTTTGGTGACAAAAACAATGTCGCTGTTTGGGTTGTCTTGAATCGCTTTTCGCTCCTCTTGCAAATTATTTTTCTGCTCTAATATTTTCTGCAACTTTTGTTCGCACTCTTGGAGATTCTTTGCCAATGTATGGAGATTTTTCTTATTTTGCTCGATTTCTTCTATTAGCTTTGATTTTTTTAAGTTTAGCTCATCCAGTTTATCCAATCGCCGCACCGATTCTCTCAGTTTACTTTGCTCTTCTTGCGAAATGCTGTTATTTTGAATCGTAGCTTTTGATTTTTCAATTTTTTCTCGCCAAATTTCTTGTTGTTTGGAGAGTTCATTCGTTTTCAGAAAAATTTCTTCCAGTTCTTTTTGTTTTTGTTCGAATTTTTCTTTGCTCTTTGCAATATTTTCGCCGAGAGACAGGCTGTTTTCCCACGCCTTTTGAGCATGTGAAATCGACTCTTGCTTTTTCAAGAGTATTGGGTATTCTTCGCTGTATCGCTGCGAGGTTTTTTCAAAAACTTCGTCAACTATTTTTTTGGTTTCCTGTAATTTTTGATTCGATTCTTCAAGTTTTTTATTCTGTTTCGCCAGCTCTCTGCCGTCTTCGGTTGTTTTTTCGTAGCTCAATATCAAACTCTCCACCATCGCGAATTGCTGTGCTTTTTTTAGCCGTTCCGACTGCGATTTGATTTGTTCCGATTTTCCGAGTTCATGCGAGAGTTCTTCTTGATTTTTTATCAGTTCGCTTTGATTGTTGCGCAATTCTTGTGCTTGTCTGAACTCTGTATCACTATTTTGCAATAACTTTTTTGATTCTACGAGTTGTTCTTCTAGGGAATCAAGAATTTCTTTTTGCTCCCTGAGACCCTCTTCGGATATAATTCCTAAAGCTCCGATCGCACCTGCAAGTTCACTCTTTGTCGACTCGACCGATTTGATACGATTTGAAATTTTTGTCTCGAGATCCTTTCCGTATTGCTGAAGATTAAACAATCGTTCCAGAATTTCTCGGCGATCCTTACCCTCCATTTTGAGAAAATCGTTAAAACCGCCCTGAGGCAATACGACCGTTTTAACAAAATCGCCGTACTCTAGCCCGATAACTTCTTTGACCCCTTTGACAACTTCTCGAGAGTCCTCGGCAAGAACTTCGTCCCCCTCGGTGGTACGAATGAATTTGCACTGCGAGGTTCGTACTTCATCTTTTTTGTTCCGTTTGAGTTCTCGAATAATTTTGTAGCTTTCTTTTTTGTCGGTATTTACTTCAAATTCGAATACAACCCTTGCGACATCCGAGTTGACATTGATGTATTGGCTTGAGCTTCCCGTTTCGCGAGCGATTTTTCCATACAGTGCAAAGGTAATCGCATCGAGCACGGTCGATTTTCCACTGCCAGTTGGCCCAAAAATCCCGAATAGACCTTGGGCGCTCAATTTTTCAAAATCAACGACTTGTTCTTCGACAAAGGAGTTGAATCCCTTAATGCTCACTCGTATCGGTTTCATCCTCGTCCTCCTGTGTCAACGACAAAAACATTTCAACCATTTCGCTCGTTGGCTCGATGCCTTTTTGCGCTTTATAAAATTCGACAAATTGCTCTTCAAAAGATAGTTCGCTGATGCGATGAATTGCCGAAAGTTCCTGGATTTTTGCAATCGCCGGACGAATTTCCAAAATATCTTTTTTATAGGATTTCATCTCTTTGATTTCGCTCTCGAGAATCGGTCGATCGGTTTTGATCTCGAGATAGACCCAGCTTTCTTCGCCCGAATGCTCTTTGCAAAGCTCAATGGCATGTTCAATCGAATCCGCTTTCCACTGCTCAATCGGCTTGAAAATCGGAATATCCACTTCATCGATTTCCACTCGCTTCCCAGTCAAATCGCAATGAATGTCGATGACGAAAAACTTTTTGCAAAGGCTGTGCTCTTGTGCGGAATAATGAATTGGCGAGCCCGAATAACGAATGTGTCGGTCCGTTTTTGCCAAAATCTGCGGCTTATGAATATGCCCTAGTGCGGTATAATCCGCATTTTGTGGCAGCGCATCAAGGCTGATCATAAAACTTCCGCCAAGCGAGGATGCACGCTCCGAACCATCGGGACTAGCGTTCATCGCAAAAAGATGGCTCACCGTAAGATTGATCGTGTCCTTACGAAAATTTTTGCCAAGCTCATGAAAGAGACTTGCAAGTTTTTCGCCATAGCTTTCGACCCGTTCTTCTTCGTCCTGATCGTCTTTATAAAAAATTTCATTTAATCTTTTTTCGCTCGGATATGGCACAGCGACAGCGACCACACGCTCGCCTGCAATGTCTAGCTCCACAAAACCTTCGCCCGAGTTGACCACTTGATGCTTACCGTAATTGCCAAGCGGTACAATTGTCTTTGGCGTGCCGAGCATCACGATGCCATGCTCCATAGCCAGTGGCGTTGCCGACACGATTCGGTCGGGATTGTCGTGGTTGCCCGCAATCACTAGCGTAATGCAATCGCCGTTTCGAGAGAGTTTTTTGAGCGCATCGTAAAAAAGTTTTTCTGCACGAGCTGGCGGATTGGCGGTGTCGTAGATGTCTCCTGCAATCAAAATCAAATCCGGCTTGAGGCTTTCGCAGCGCTCCACAAAAAAATCGATAAAACGCTCCTGCTCCTCCATACGGCTTGCTCCCTCGAGATTTTTGCCCAAATGCCAGTCCGATGTATGAATAATTCTCATTTCTTCTCCTGTTATCATTGCCAAATTTTTTGTTTTGACATTTATGATATTTCTTTGTTATATGCTTTCTTTTATGTTTTGTGTTCTGTGTTTTGTATTTTTTACTTATGATATTTTTTGAATTGCTCTTTTGTGATTACTTTTTAGTTTTCCATTTTTGTTTTTTTGGTTCGAAGTGCTTTTTCAACAGATTTATCATACCATATTTTGTATTCAACTTCCATTTCTACGTGGGAAAAGTATTTCTTCAGCAAAAAAAAGAGCAGCGTTCGCCACTCTTCTATTCCCTCTACTCTCTTTCCACAACAACCACATGAACCGTATCACCAGCAAATTTTCCGATTTTCTTCTGAATTTCTTTCTTGATTCCAAGAATATAGCAGATGGAACCGTCTTTGTTTTTGACACCCATGTTGACCACGCTGCCATCATAAGGTTCTCCGTCAAATGTTGCATGGACTTTCAAGCGTCCTTTGCCAAATTCTTCCTTAAGATTCCACGGAAATGCGACATATGCTCCGCCTTTGTCTGGAACTGGCGTGATGACTGCATCAAACTCGTAGGTTTTTACCTTCGTATTCTTTTTGTCTCGTTTTGGTTTATGCGTGTTAGCCGCTTGAACCTCTGCATAGCACCAAGTCGCCAAATCTTTCAAAAGTTCTTTCGGCAATGACTCATTGTATGGAATTTGGATTGCTCCCTTTGAGTTTTTGAAAGGCGCAATTCTTTCTTTGAATTCGACAATTGCTTCTGGTCCAGGATAAATCCCCAAATGCTTTTTGTGCGCCGCAAAGTGAATGATATTTTTTCCATCCCAAAAGGTTGGCATCCCCCATGAAATTTTTTCAATCGCATCTGGCAAAGTGTTTTTCAATATTTCATACGCTTGCAAAAGATAATTCTGTACGCTGGAATCTTGCTCCACAATATATTTTATAATCGGCGAAGAATCTTTGTCCAGACTCAACGATTCTTTTTGCTGTGGCGATTCAATCTTTTTTGGTGTTTCTTTTGTTATGTTCGCCTTTTTTGCTCCATCTTTTGTTCTAGACGTTAGGCTCTTTTTCTTTGGCTCATCCTTCTTCACTGCCAGAACATTTTCTTTCAACACCTGCTCCTTCGGCAAAACTTTTTCGATTGCTTTTCCCTTTGCCAGCTCGTCCACCAATTTGTCTAGGATTCGCATATTTTTTGCCAGTTCATTTTCGATAGACTGCACATCCACGCCACAGATTTTTCCTTTCACTGTGCTACTTAACGGGTGAATCCTTGGCGCATTCTCAAAAAACTCTCCATAGGTGAGTTCGTGATTCTCCAAATTATTTTCAATCACATCGACAGAATATCCTGTCAGCCACGCAATCGTCTCATTCAGCTCTTCTTTGTTCCGATTTTTCTTGACCATCTTGGTCAATAGCGCATCATATATTTGCCAATATTTCATCCGAAAAACTTTTTCCATACTCATCGTTTTCTCCAATTTATGTTATTAGAAATTCTATTCGCCTCTAACTCTAAACTCTTTGCTTTTTGCTTATTTTCTTTTCAAACCTGTCGGAAATTCCGACAAGTTGATTTTTCCTCTAATTCACATTCTTCATCGATGTGCTTAATATGCTCAACAACATTGTTCTTGAAGTCTTAAACAAATCTGCCATCTGTTGTTGACTAAGCCATACCGTGTCATTCTCGAATTTCACTTCTACAAATATTTTTTTTGGAAAGCTATTTTTTCAAAATCCCTTCGATTATCGCCACATCCAGCTTTTTCATTTTTAATATCGCTTGATGAATTTCAGCTAGCTGTCTGTCCGTTGCGAACTGATATGCGTCTCGCAACACTTTAGGCACAATCTGCCACGAAATCCCGAATTGATCTTTCACCCAGCCACACATCTGTGCCTCTGGAACCGCCGACAACTTTTCGGTGAAAAAATCCACCTCATCCTGATCTTCACAGATCAGCATCAGCGAGAACGCCTCCGTAAACTCCGCATCGCCTCCGTGTCCATGATCCATAAAAATCATTTTACGATCTTCCATCACGAGCTCTCCATAATTTATTTTGGCTCTTGCGTCGTACGCCTCGCCCTCATTGTATCGATTGACAAATCCTTTGTGCGTATTTGGAATCACCGTTGCATAAAAGTCCAACGCTTCCTCTGCTCTTCCACATGCAGAGCCCCCAAACAGAAAGTTGTGCTCTATCCAATAATCTGCCTCGAGCTCTTCTTTCCACGAAAGTTGCCAATTTAGCCCAAAGCGATCCCTGAGCCAAACATAATATGGGTTGAAAAAATATTCGCCCAGCGGCATTAATATCGCTCCTCCCACCGACAGTTCGTCGTATAATCGCTGCACATCGTCTTTGCTCTTGCAAGAAATCATCAGCGATGCCGATTCGTTGAGTTTGAAATATGGTCCACCCGAAATCGCCATCATATCTAGATTAGCAAGCTGAAAAGAAATCACCTCCGCATCGCCCGATGGCGTGTCCTTGATGGTGCATGACTCATTTTTCTTCGCATCAGACAATATTCTTGTGTAAAAATCGACCGCCTCTGCAGCCTCCTTATCAAACCATAGATGTGGAATAATTTTCATTGGTATCTCTCTTTCTAATATATAGCAAAAAAATTCTCTGCCGTTTTATTAATTGTTATTCCGCGAAACTCAAATACATACTTCGCTTTCTACTCCCTTTATACCATTACAAAGTTTTTTCAATCAGGCAATAAAAATAGGCACACCGTTTGGCATGCCCATATTTATCATTTATCGAATTTTTTCTACGGTACCTATTCTCTAGAAAAATATGATTCATTTCGAGAATATCATCATGGGTATCATCTAATTATCCAACTTGAGCACGGACATAAATGCTTTTTGTGGCACTTCGACCGAGCCCACTTGACGCATTCTTTTCTTTCCTTCTTTTTGTTTTTCCAAAAGTTTTCTTTTACGTGAAATATCTCCGCCGTAACATTTTGCCAAAACGTCTTTGCGATATGCCGAGATCGTTTCTCTCGCAATAATTTTTGAACCAACCGCCGCTTGTAGCGGCACTGGGAATTGATGCTTTGGAATTTCGCCTTTGAGTTTTTCAACCATCAACTTGCCACGCTTGTACGCAGTTGTTTCATGCACGATGAACGAGAGCGCATCTACTTGCTCTTTATTGATGAGAATATCCAATTTCACGAGCACGGATGGCTGATATTCCTTAAATTCATAGTCAAACGAACCGTAGCCTTTGGTTCTGGATTTGAGCGAATCAAAGAAGTCGTATACCACTTCGTTCAGCGGAAGATTGTAGTGCAATGTCACACGCTTCGTGTCGAGATATTCCATATTGATCATCTCGCCACGACGATCCTGCGCAAGTTCCATCACTGCGCCCACATAATCCTTTGGCACGATGATATCCGCTTTTACAATCGGTTCTTCGATGTGGTCAATTTCTGTCGGCGCAGGCAGATTCGCCGGATTTTGAACCATCAGCACCTCGCCGTCATTTTTGACAACCTTGTACACAACCGACGGTGCGGTCGTGATCATATCGAGGTCAAATTCTCGCTCGAGTCTTTCTTGAATAATTTCCATATGAAGGAGTCCGAGGAATCCACAACGGAAACCAAAGCCGAGTGCCGCCGATGTTTCTGGCTCAAACTCGAGTGCTGCGTCGTTGACTTGAAGTTTTTCGAGTGCGTCACGCACATTTTCATATTTTTCTCCCTCCGCTGGATAAATTCCGCAGTACACCATCGGCGTTGCTTTTTTGTATCCTGGAAGTGGCGTTGAGGTTGGATTATCTACGGTCGTAATCGTATCCCCCACTCGACAAGAACGAATGTCCTTGATCGAAGCAGTAAGATAACCTACATCGCCCGCCTCGAGAATAGCCACCGCTTTGTGTGTTGGCGAAATCACGCCCACCTCGAGCACTTCAAATTCTTTTTTTGTATTCATCATTCGGATCTTGTCGCCTTTTTTGACCGAGCCTTCAAACACTCGAATATAAGCGATAACACCCTTGTAGCTATCGTAATAGGAATCGAAAATCAGCGCCTTGAGCGAGTCATCCCGATCGCCCGATGGAGCAGGAACATATTTGACCACCGCCTCGAGAACATCTTTGATGTTGAGCCCATCTTTTGCCGAGATCAGCGGCGCATACGATGCGTCCAATCCGATAATTTCTTCGATCTCTTCTTTGATTTCATCGGGTCTTGCGCTCGGCAAGTCAATCTTGTTGATGACTGGCACGATTTCAAGATTCTGATCGATGGCAAGATATACATTCGCCAAAGTCTGAGCCTCGACGCCCTGTGCTGCATCGACAACAAGAATCGCGCCCTCGCACGCCGCCAAGCTTCGCGAAACTTCGTAATTAAAATCCACATGACCAGGCGTGTCAATCAAGTTGAGATAATATTCATTTCCATCATCCGCCTGATACACGAGCTTCATCGTTTGCAATTTGATGGTGATCCCACGCTCACGCTCGATGTCCATATTGTCGAGCAGCTGCTCTTTCATATCACGCTGTGCCACCACGCCCGTCATTTCGATTAGACGATCCGCTAGGGTGGATTTTCCATGGTCAATATGGGCGATGATGCTAAAATTTCTGGTACGCTCTTGTTTACTCACAAACTCTCCTTATGTTAACGAAAATTTTTCTTATTTTTTTAGGTTTTACAAAATCATTGTTTGTATTTTTTTCTAATCTAATATATTTTACAAGAAATCCGATATTTTTTCAATCATTTCAGAGTAAAGCGCAAAAATCATGAGTAATTTCTCAAAAAATCACTTTACGAAAATCGCTCGGCATATTCTGTCAAAAAATCCCTCATAAATTATCACAAGCTGCCTTGATTCTTCTATTTAGACTCTTTGGAAACAAAAAGACGCTCCAAAGAGCGCCCAATTATTTTTTACTGGATATTTCTTTCCATAGATCGTATGCAACTATTTTTCATTCGTTTTCTTTTGAAATTTTTCGTTGTTGATGACAAAGCGCTCGTGCGTGCCCTCGCCAATCAGTCCTCTTTCGTCAAAAGCCTTGAGCGAGAAAATGAGTTTTCTGCCATCTACTTCAACGAGCTCGCTTTCGCAGCGAACTTTCATTCCCAGTGGTGTAGCAGCAACATGGGTGATGTTGAGCGAGATTCCAACACTTCCCTCACCCTCTGGCAAATATTTTTGCACCGACTTCCACGCAGTTTCTTCCATCAGCGCAACCATCGCTGGCGTTGCAAAAACAGCAAGCGTCCCAGATCCCAAGCTGCGAGCCGAAAGTTCCTCTGTCACCATTTTTTCTTGCGTTCCAATGATTCCTTTTTTCAACATATTTACCTCTTACAATAACTAATCTTCCCGAATTCTATATAACACTACTTCTCAACGGAATTTTCCCCCTTGAAAAAACACTGGTTCTGTTTCTATTGAAACATCAGTTTGTTTCAATTTCAGCCCAATACGCTTTTCTCCATCCATTCGATTCAAAAATTTATTCCAGAAAAAAATTACAAAGTGATCTGCTTTTTCCCAAGTGATTCACTTATTCTACTCTGAAATACTCCACCGCTCGATTTTCTGCCAGCGATTTTTTTACATCCAAAATCCTCTGGTTTCGTGAGCCTCGAAAGCGTAGCGTCAGATCTTTTTGTGCTTGCTCAAACAATCCATCTACGAGAACATCGCAGAGCTGAAGCAATTCTTTTTTCTGCGGATATTCGAGAATCTGCTCAAAAGTATAGCCCGAGTAAGCCCAGATGGATTTGTCGCAGCTTTTTTTGATTTCCAAAACGATTTCTGCAAGCTCCACTTCATTTTGAAAGGGCTCTCCACCAAGTAGTGTAAGCCCATTGATCATCGGATTGTTCAGATATTCAATAAGCAAATTTGTTTCGTCCTGTGTCCAAAGCTGTCCTGCTCCAAAATCTTGATATTCCCTGTTAAAACAACCTTCGCAACAATGCGTGCAGCCTGTCACAAAAATGCTGGTGCGAATCCCTTCTCCGTTGGCAACATCATACTGCCGAATTTGTCCGTATCGCATTAGATATGCATCACCCGATTCTTAATTTCTTTGGTTCGTCCTTCGTTCCAAAAATTCTCGCCCAAATATCCACAGGTTCGGCGAATAACCGTGAGTTTTCTTCGGTCTTTGTTGTCGCATTGTGGACAATACCACTCATTGTCATCGCCGATGAGCATTTCTCCATCGAATCCACATTCGTGACAAAAATCCGATTTGGTGTTGAATTCTGCGTAGGTAATATGCTCATAGATATACTGAATCATTTGCTCGATTGCGTCGAGATTGTGGCTCATATTTGGAATTTCTGCATACGAAATACATCCGCCTTTGGAACGATTTTGGAACTGTGCTTCAAAACTAAATTTTTCGAACACCGAAATTTCTTCTCGCACATCGACATGATAGCTGTTGGTATAATACCCTTTGTCGGTGATGTCCTCGATGATGCCGAATCTCGCACGGTCAATTTGGCAGAATCGATTGGTCAAGCTCTCTGCTGGTGTGCCATAAAGCGCAAATCCAATTCCAGTTTCTGCTTTCCATGATGCTACGGCATTGTTGAGCGTATCAATCAATCGAATCGCAAATTCCTTTCCATCTGGCGAAGTGTGCGAAACACTTTTGATTAGCTTCGTCGCCTCGTAAATTCCGATATATCCGAGTGATAGCGTTGCGTATCCATTACTCATAAAACGGTCGATTTTTTCGCCTGGTTTGAGTCTTGCGATTGCTCCATGCTGCCAATGTACTGGCGAAGCATCGCTCGTTACATTTTTGAGCAGTTCGTATCGGAGCAGCAA
Source organism: Filifactoraceae bacterium (assembly GCA_041784625.1). Taxonomy (GTDB): domain Bacteria; phylum Bacillota; class Clostridia; order Peptostreptococcales; family Filifactoraceae; genus JAUNKE01. Next base: position 2,086 of record JBHBDS010000166.1, on the reverse strand, counting down.
TGCTTTTTTTGCAAGCTCGAGACGTTTGGACAATATCTCGAAGAATTTTTCTTCCGATCCATTGGCCAAAATTCCGATCTGCGGAAGATTGAGCGATACAACTCCCATATTGAATCGCCCATCAAAAACATATTTTCCTTCCTCATTTTTCCACGGAGCGAGCAGCGAGCGACATCCCATCGGGCTATACACATTGCCTTCGTAATTCTCACGCATTTTTTTCGCCGAAATGTAGTCTGGATACATTCTCTTCGCCGTACATTTTGCTGCGAGTTTGGTGAGATAATAATATTCGCTTTCTGGATGCACATTGTGCTCGTCCAGTACATAAATCAATTTTGGGAAAGCTGGCGTAACAAACACATCCTGCTCGTTTTTGATTCCAATATAGCGTTGGTTGAGAATTTCTTCCTGAATGAGTGCTGCCTCTTTGGCATAGGGATCATCTGGCATAAAGTGCATAAACAATGTCACAAAAGGCGCTTGTCCGTTCGTTGTCATCAGCGTGTTGATTTGATACTGAATCGTCTGAATGCCATCCTTGATTTCTTTTTTTGTTCTCTTCCACGCAATTTCTTCCGCTTTTGCAAGATCTGGCTCGATGCCGTAGACTTCCATTTGCTCTTCTACGACGCTTTTTCGGTATTTGTTGTAAGATTTTCGAACAAATGGCGCAAGAATCCGATCAATTCCGTTGATGCTCTGTCCTCCGTATTGTCCGCTGGCAACCTGCGCAATGATTTGCGTGGTGACGGTACAAGCCACTTGAAAGGATTTTGGTGAATCGATTTTTTTGCCGTTGATTACCGTTCCGTTGGTGAGCATATCCTCGAGGTTCACCAAGCAGCAGTTGAACATCGGCTGAATGATATAATCCATATCGTGGAAATGAATCGCACCGCTGTCATGCGCTTGCACGATGTCCGTTGGAATCGTAAGTCGTCTGGCAATGTCTTTGGACACTTCGCCCGCAATCAAATCTCTTTGTGTCGAAACAATTTTTGCATCTTTGTTCGAGTTTTCATCAATCACGCCAATGTTGCTGCGATTCAAAATTCCCGCCACATCGTCGTCAATCGTATTCACTCTTCTTTTGAACGCCTGCACCGCTTTATAGTTTTCGTACGCACGAGCAGTCGCAGGATTGTTATATTGAATCAGTTTGTAATAAACTTGATCCTCGATCCCATAGATCGTCAATTCTTTATGTAGTGTCTGTGCAAACTCTTCAATTTCGGTCGCAATTTTTTCTGCCAAACCTTCTTCGTATACCCCTGAGCTGCTGTTCATTGCCTTTTCGATAGCGATGGTGATTTTTGCTTTGTCGAAAGGAACTTTTTGCCCATCTCGTTTGATTACTTGCATAATTACCCCCTGTTCAAATCTGAGGTCATTATACAATATAATTTTTTTAGACGCAAGATTTTTTGCACAATATATTCGATATTTTTTCTAAAAAATAAAAGCATAGCACAATATCTTGTGCTACACTTTTGTTATCAAGAAACAGAAATTCTTCGCTGACGCCCAATAATTCATCGTTTCACGATGCGTTTTACAAAACAATACCAAAAAATCGCTGGAGCATTTCTTCATGATAATATTCATTGCTTCGGACGAATGGCTGGCTCGTATCCATCTTTCCAAACAAGAAAGAAATTTCGGTGATGTCCACAATTTCTCCCGAATTGAGTTTTACCCAAATATTATCCTTTTGTCGGTTGTAAATTGGAATTTCCACTCGATCGGAGATATAGCAATATTCTTTTTGCCAATCGATTTTTTCTTTGCCCTGCTCCCCAAGTTTTTTGTTCAACACATCAGCAAGCGATGTTGCATCCTCACGATAGCGGCGGAATTTTTTTCGATCGACAAAAGCTCTGCATAGTGAAGAAAGCACAAAATCGTGATGGTAACGCCATTTTGCCATGTGATACATCAAGAAAGTATCGTCCATTTGCAAATAAGACGGCACATCGATTTTTTCCTCAAACAAATCCAAAATAATCGGATCCACTTCGATCGGTTCGCCGTTTTGAATCAATTCTTTTGCTCGAGAAAAAATCTTTTGGATAATATTTTCTAG
>JBHBDS010000165.1:0-14341 GCA_041784625.1 Filifactoraceae bacterium | reverse complement strand
TAAAATTTTCGGTCGTACAACATTGCGGCGATCAGTACGACAAGGCATGAGCCGACATTGTGCACGAGTGCGCCGGTGGTTGGGGTGAGCAATTTCATCAGTGAGAGGAAGATTGCTGCTAGGTTGATGAAGATGGAAAGCGAGATGCTGAACTTGATGGTCTTTGCCGTAGCGTCGGCGAGTTTTTTTAGATACAAAATCTTGGTGATGTCATCGTTCATCAGCGCAATGTCGGCTGCCTCGATTGCAATGTCCGAACCCATCGCACCCATCGCTACGCCAACTTCAGCAATCTTGAGCGCTGGCGCATCGTTGACACCATCGCCGATCATACAGACATGAGCGCCATTTTTTTGCAGCTCGCTGATGTGCGCCACCTTTTCTTCGGGCAAAAGATTTGCGTTGACCGATTTCATTCCTGTTTGGGAGGCAAAATATGAGGCGGTTTGCTCATTGTCGCCTGTGAGCAGCAGTGTTTTTGCGCCAAGGGAGGCAAGTTTTACAACGACTTCTTGCGCATCAGGACGTATCGTATCGGACAATGCGACGATTCCGACGCAAATATTGTCAATTGCTGCGAGCACGGACGCCTTTCCTTGGCTTCGAAGGGTAGCAATTTTTTGCGAAATTTCTTCCGAGATAGTGATCTGACTGGCGAGCAAATATTTTTCGTTGCCGCAAAAAATATTTTTTTCGTCAACTATGCCACGGATTCCCATTCCCGCTTGCATCTGAAAATTTTCGATTTCAAAAATCGTAGCACCATCGACCTTTGCTTTTTCGACAATCGCCTTTCCAAGTGGATGCTCGCTGTGACTTTCGACCGATGCGACGAGTGAAAGAAGTCTATCGCTCGAAATATTTTTGTCGAAAGAAAGAATATCGCTTACTTCGAGTTTGCCAAAGGTGAGCGTTCCTGTCTTATCAAATGCAATCGTGTCGACCTTGCCCATTTTTTCGAGCGCTTCGCCCGATTTGATGATGACGCCATGCTTGGTTGCTTGACCAATCGCCGCCATGATCGCCGTCGGGGTCGCTAGCACGAGAGCACAAGGGCAGAACACGACGAGGATGGTAACCGCAACGATGATGTCATTTTTCCACAAACCGCCAAGAATCGCAATAAGCAGTGCAATCGGAACAAGATAGCTCGCCCACTGATCCGCGATTCGCTGCATTGGTGCTTGATTGTTCTCAGCGTCTTGCACCATTCGAATGAGTCGCTGGAGCGAGGAATCTTCGCCGACCTTGGACGCTTGGATGTCCATCGTGCCAAATCGATTGATCGTGCCACAGTAGACGCTGTCGCCCACGGTTTTGTCTACGGGCAGCGATTCCCCCGTCATAATGGATTGATCCACGGAGCTTTCGCCACGAATGATTTCGCCATCCACAGGAATGGATTCGCCAGGGAGCACACGAAGAATATCGCCAACTTGAATCTGTTCGGCAGGAATCATCTCTTCTTGGTTATCTGTTATTTTTCGTCCTTGCTGTGGTGCGAGGCTGATGAGTTTTTTGAGTCCGTTCTTTGCTTTTTCGGTTGTTTTTTCTTCCAAAATGGCACCGAGTGACATAATGAATGCAACCTCGCCCGCTGCAAACAAATCGCCAATCGCAATCGCTGCAAACATGGCTATTGAGATGAGCAGAGCTGAGGAGATTTTTTTGATACCAGGATTGTAGATCAGTCGCCAAATCGCAAGATAAAGCAGCGGATACCCGCAGATGAGAATCGTAACCCACGCAGGATCAAAGGGCAAAAAAATTGCATGGTGAATCGTCCATCCAAATTCTTCCGATAGATGCGGAATGAGATCCAAAAGCAAAAAAACGCCAGCGACGATTGTTGCAGGCAGACCCGATAATATTTCAAAAAGTTTTTTGATCATAGATTTTTTGTTTTCCTCCAATTTTTGAACAAAATCTGATGCGTCTTTTGAGAATGAATGGATTTCGAATTATGCAGTTAGAAGTTCATAATCTAATCCATCGCTTCCTTTGACTGTTGCACAGAGTTCCTTGCCGTTTTGAATAACTTGATTTTGAATATATCGTATCAGATTTTTGGAGTGAAAACAAGAATCAAATTGCACGGGCTTTAGAAAAATTTTATAGAAACAGTAAATTTTATTTTTTCGTCTTTCTGTGGTATAATTTATGGGTGGTTTTGTTTTTTTAGGACTGGAGAAAATATTGAAGAATTTATTTTTTAGATATGGGCGTGACAAAAAAGCGATGGCGCAGGAAATCTTGCGAATTTCGTCGATTATCCTGCTGGTAGCGGTGCTGGCGACGACTTTTCCGCTGTTTTCGCTGAGCATCATTATCGTTGCGCCAATGTACACGGCGATGACTTATCGCAATGGAATCGCTTATCCGCTCATCAGCTTGCTGATGACGATGGGCGCTCTTTTGGTGGTGCCGTCGGAACTTTCGATGCCATTTACTTTTTTGACGCTGGCGACGATGGGGATTCTCGTGGGCGAAATTTATTATCGCAAAAAGGATATGTCGATGGCGATTATGATCGGCACGCTTGTTTTTGTTGCCAACATCGTGCTGGGAATCTATGCGATCAACCAGCTTTCGGGCACGGACTTTATGGAATTTATGCTCAATAATTATGCGCAGCAGTTGGAATCGGGCGGTGTTTCGTCGATGCTCAATGTGAGCAGTGTGCAGATGAAGCAGACGATTCGTTCGATTTTTCCAGCGACGATTATCTCGATGGGATTTTTTGTCGGGATGCTAAATTATTTTATGGCGGGAAGAATCATCACAAGAATGAGTCCAGAGCAACAGGAGTTCAAAACTTTTGGCGAATTTGCATTGCCTGGATCGATGCTTGTGGCAATCGGTGTGACTTTGGTTGGGCTTTGGGCTGCCTCGGCGCTTTCGGGTTATTCCACAGAGCTCATCACCAACAATCTGACTTGGCTCTATTCGTTTTTGTTTTTGGTGCAGGGAATGTCGATGGTCGACTACATTTTTTTGCGAAACAGATTGCCGATGTCAAGAACGATGATGCTCACAACGATGTTTTTTGCAGTGTTTTTGTATCCCGTGTGGGTGACGCTCGGTGCTGTGGATGCGGTGTTTAATCTACGGCGCTTGGCTCGATAACGAGGAGAAATATTATGAGTGAAAAATGGAGTTCCATCGTACTGAGTAATATTTTTACAATAGCGATTTCGATCTTGTTGATGATTTTCAATATCTACCTAGGGCTTGGCGCGATTTTGATTTCAATTGTCATCATCAAGCTACAGCTCGACGAGGAAAAGAAACAACAGAAGGAAAAGGATTCGTATTTCGAAACTTTTACCATGACGATGGACTATCGTACCAAACAGTCGATCTCGAATTTGCACATTCCGCTTTGCATGGTCAATTCAAAGGGGATTATTGTTTGGTACAACAAAAAGCTATCGGAAGTTTTTGGGAAGAAAGGTCTCTTTGGCGAAAAATTTGAAGATTTTGTGCCAGAGTTTGATATTGAGGCTCGGATGGAGGATGAAGAGGGAAGTGTGGTGATCGATCGATTCTACGACCGAATCTACAATCTGATCTATCATCTGAGCACGGGCAAAGAATCCAAGGATCGCAATCTGATGATTTATTTTGAGGACATCACGGAGGAGATTGCGCTCAAAAATGAATATGAGCAAAGTCAGCCGTCGGTATTTTTGCTCCAAGTCGATTCACTCGATGAGGTGCTGGATTCCACCGATGAGCAGAACAAGCCCAAAATTACCGTGGAAATCGACAAGCTGCTCAAGCATTGGGCAGAAAAATACAATCTTGCGTTGCGTAAAACGGCAAAGGATAAATACATTGCCATCGGTACGGAACGGGATCTGCTTGCGATGGAAGGTGAAAAATTTTCCATCCTGGATGATATTAGGGCCATCGATTTTGATAACACGATTCCCGTTTCGATTTCGATGGGCGTCTCGCCACACACGAATGACCTCAGAGAAACACTGCTCGTGGCAGAGTCAGCGCTGGACATCTCACTCGCTCGAGGCGGAGATCAAGCGGCGGTCAAACGCATGGACAAATTCAGTTTTTACGGCGGAATGTCCAAAGCGGTGGAAAAGAAAACCAGAGTCAAAGCTCGTATCGTCAGCTATGCACTGCGTGATTTGATGCTCGAGAGCGATAATATTCTCGTGATGGGACACAATTATGCGGATCTGGATGCAGTTGGCTCGGCGCTTGGAGTGGTTGCCATTGCAGAGATGCTCGAGATTCCATCCAAGATTGTGCTGTCACAATCCAATTCATCCATCGATGTGCTCTATCAGCGAATCAAAAATCATCCGAAGTACCATGATATTTTTATTCGTCATTCGGAGGCACGATCCCTCGTCAAACCAAAAACCTTGCTCGTCGTCGTCGATACGCATCGTCCAAATTTGACGGAGTATCCAGAGCTATTGCACAGCTGCGAGCGTGTGGTCGTGATCGACCATCATCGTCGTGGCGAACAATTTATCGAAAATCCTGTGCTCGTATTCCACGAGACTTATGCTTCGTCCGCATCCGAAATGGTGACGGAGCTGATACAATATATTAAGGAAAGACCAACAATCAATCCGCAGATTGCGGAGGCACTGCTCGCTGGTATCACGCTCGACACCAAGAACTTTACATTCAAGACAGGCGTGCGAACTTTTGAGGCGGCGGCATTCTTACGAAAATACGGTGCGGATACCGTTTCCGTCAAAACCTTGTTCCAAGGCGATATGGAAACTTTCCGAGTCAAAGCAGATGCGATGAATCGTCTCAAAGTCATTGGCGACTGCGTGGCGCTCACCTACTGCGAACAAACGATGGAAAATCCGCAGCTCGTTGCTTCAAAAATTGCCGATGAGCTGCTCAACCTTAAAGGAATCCAAGCGTCTTTTGTGCTTGCAGAAGATTTTTCCGAAGAGATTCAAGTCAGCGCTCGTTCGCTTGGGAAGCTCAACGTGCAAGTGATTATGGAACGACTCGGCGGCGGTGGTCATATGGAAACGGCAGCGACACAGATGCGCAATATTTCCATGAACGATGCCATCGAAAAAGTAGAAGAACAAATTATGATTTATCTCAAAGAGGTAGAGAAGAAATAAACCCAAAAAAGGAGAACGAAAAACAATGAAGGTTATTTTTCTTAAAGATGTCAAAGGAACGGCAAAAAAAGGCGAGCTCAAAGAAGTGAGTGATGGTTACGCACGCAACTTCCTTTTTCCAAAAGGATTGGCGAAAGAGGCAAATGCCGTGAATATCAACGACCACAAGCAACAAGAAAAAGGAAAAGAAATCAAAGCGCAGCGTGAGGAAGATGAGGCACGCAAACTCGGTGAAAGCATTAACGGCACAAAGGTTGAAATTTTTTCCAAAGCGGGCGATGGCGGCAGATTGTTTGGCGCAATCACGAGCAAGGACATTGCTGATGCGGTAAGCAAAAAGCTAAACCTCGACATCGATAAGAAGAAAATTTTGCTCAGCGATCCGATCAAAACGCTCGGAATCACCGAAGTAGAAATCAAACTCCACACCAAAGTGATTACAAAAATCACCGTTGAGGTCAAAGAACAAAACGCATAGGAGAACAATATGCTAGAGGGAAAAGCGATACCATATTCGATTGAGGCAGAGCAGTCCGTGCTCGGCTCGGTGTTGCTCGACAAGGATTTGCTCATCATGGTCATCGACGTATTGAGCACCGAAGATTTTTATGCCGAGCAAAATGCGCAAATCTATGACGTGATGCTGACACTGTTTCGCAAGAGCGAGCCGATTGACCTTGTGACAATCTCTGAAATGCTCAAGAACCGCAATCTTCTCGAAAAATCGGGCGGAATCGGTTATTTGACATCGTTGGCGACCGCGCCAGATTTCTCACAAAATATCCTTGCCTATGCAAAAATCGTCAAGGACAAATCGATTTTGCGAAAACTCATCAATGCCTCGACGCAGACCATCCAAAATTGTTATGACCAGACAATCGAAGTCAGCGATATTTTGGAGAAAGCGGAAAAAGCGGTTTTTGACGTTGCGCAGGAAAAAGATCAGCGAGGACTTGTGCCAATCGAAAATATCTTGATGGACAGCTTTGAGATTTTGCAGGATTTGTATATGCGCAAGGAAAAACTCACGGGACTGACGACAGGTTTTTCTGATTTGGATCGAAAATTAGGCGGCCTCCAAAAAACCGACCTGATTCTCATTGCGGCAAGACCAGCGATGGGGAAGACGGCTTTTTCGCTCAACATCGCCCAAAATGCTGCGCTTCGTGGAAAAGCAAAGGTGGCGATATTCAACCTTGAGATGAGCAAAGAGCAGCTGATCCAGAGAATGATTGCTTCGATAAGCCGTGTGGAGTTGACCAAATTAAAAAATGGTAGCCTCGACGATGAAGAATGGCCGCAAATTACACAAGGGATTCGGATGCTGCAGTCGGCGCAGATTCATGTGGACGACTCGCCAGGGATCACCGTGACGGAACTGCGCTCCAAATGTCGCAGGCTCAAAGTCGAAAAAGGGCTCGACCTTGTGCTCATCGACTACTTGCAGCTGATGGAAAACGAAGGCAAAGTGGAGAGCAGACAGCAAGAGATTTCAAAAATCTCTCGTTCGCTCAAGATCTTGGCAAAAGAACTCGAGTGTCCAGTGATTGCACTCTCGCAGCTATCTCGTGCGCCCGAAGCTCGCTCGGATCATAGGCCGATGCTGTCCGACCTCAGAGAATCGGGAGCAATCGAGCAGGATGCCGACCTCGTGATGTTTCTCTATCGGGATGATTACTACAACAAAGATAGTGAGCAAAAAAATATTACCGAAGTGATTATCGCAAAACATCGACACGGCGAAGTTGGTACGATTCCGCTGACATGGCTTGGACAGTATCAATTGTTTGGCGATGCAATGGATGATCGCTACGGAAGATTGTAGAAATCATTCTCGAAGAAAAATCTAAAGTAACAAAACTTCTGGATGAAAATGAAGTGAATCGTTACAGAAGTTTGCGGAATAATAACAGAAGGTACTTTGTCAATTTGGCAGAGTGCCTTTTTTTGATGCAAAAAAAGAAAGCAACTTTCGCTGCTTTCTCTTATCAATCAATTCAATATTATTCAGTCGGGTATTATCTCATGCAATTTTATTCAATCAAGTATGCAATATCAAATCAAGTAATTATCGCCTGAATTTTTCATTATGATATTACAATCTTCCCCACTGGGATTTTGGCACGAATGCGAGTTTCACCGGTGATGCGGATCCGTTGGCAAGCATATATCGAATAATCGTGCTTTCGCCTGCTGGAAGTTTGCCGACAAATCTTGCGTCATGTGGACCGTAGCTACTGACGGTTCGGTTCACGCCATTTGGCCAGCCGACATATCCTCGGAATGCGCCGCCTCGTCCATTGATAAAGAACATTGTTTCTTCCACTGGATTGAGCGTAATTTTGAACTCGACGCCATAATTCCCTTTGTTCTTTGTCACTTCGCCCGTGATACCATCCGTTCCAACAACCCATTCGTGATCAAATTCGCCAAGCATAATGCTGGTGAGTTCGCCACCTGGAATATCGACGGTGGTGGATTTTTCGACCACGGAGAAAGTTCCTCGTGGATGCTGATCTCTCGGTAGTGGTGCGAGCAAATCAAGATTTTCCAGTTTGGTATTTGGACCAAAAGCTGCGACGGTGATTCTCACCGTTCCTGTTGTTTCAAATTCGCTCAGCATCGAGATCAAATAATTTGGTTTCCAGTTGAGCTTTTCTCGTGAGTCGTAAACAATAGCGGATTGTCCGACCTCAAGCTTCGTGCTGCCCCATGGCGAGTTTGCCAAGAAATGCGCATCAAGCACCTTGCTTCCGACTTCGTGTGGATCAGGCGAGGGGCCTTTCATGCCTGTTTTTTCGAGCTTGAATTCGACGGGCACGGTATCTTTGTTCTCGACGATGATGACAACTCCAGCGCCTTTACCACGATCGCCAGCGATTTTGTTCACGTGATAGGTGAGCAGTCGTCCTTTTTGCGCCGTGATGGTCTCACGATACAAGATGCCAAGATCAAAAACATTTTCTGGCGAGTCGCTCATGATGAGCAAACCCGATTTTTCTTGGAAAGAAAGCTCCTTCATTACACGGAACATTTCCATATACTCGGCGTTGTTGTAGTTCTCAAGCGCCGTGTTGACTACGTTAATATTTTTTGAAAGGTACTCAAGCTGAGTCTGCACGATTCGGTTTCCGATGGTGACTTCCAGCTCTTTCTTCTCGCTCAGATTGCCCGCAGCGTCTTTGAGCTGAAGCGTTACGATGAATTTTCCTGCGGTGAAAAATCTCGTTGGCTTGAGCGGAATCGCTTTGGACGGGTCTTGGTTGATGTGACGATAGCTCCAGATGGCATCGGTCACCGCTTCCCAAGGCTCGTTTTGTTGATAATAAATGATGTCAAATTCTTCGCCACGTCCAAGGTCGGTCTTGTTGAGCGACATGCTCGTGATGACAGGCGGAAGATTTGGGTCGAGCACAAATGGAACGGTAATCCACTGGCTCCATGCTTTTTTGCTGCTCTGCACTCGATACATCAGATCGTAAGTGCCAGGATCGAGTTTGCCCATCAGATTATTGATGTCGGATGAGCGAAGGGTATTGTGCGATGCAACAGTAAATTCTTTGGCAATAATGCTGTCGCCATCGGCATCGGTACTCATATCGGTAAATGTGATCGGCTCTCCTTTTACAAAACTTTCTTTTGGGAAAGAAATTCCTGCAACGGGTGGATTCGGATCGACAATTTTTTCTTTGACAGTGACTTCTTTTTTGGCTGGATCGTAGCTGATACCGAGGCCAAATTGTTCGGCAAAAAATCTCAATGGCAAGAGCGTTGTGCCTTTTTCGAGCACGGGAACATCCTCGATAGTGAGCTTGTTGCCGTTTACGGTCGCATTTTTGCTGCCAATGGTCACGACCGCTGTGGTATCAGCCGTTTTGATCGTAATTTGTTTGTTTTGCGAATTAAAATTCAGCGATGCACCGAGCAATTGCTCTGCCAAAAATCGCATCGGTAAGTAGGTTCTGCCGTTTTTGGTTTGTGCCGCTGCGCTGAGCGAGATTTGCTTGCCGTCGATGGTTGCGTTTTGACTGCCAAGTATGAGCTTGATCGTCTTGCCACCACCATTTGTTGGCGCTGGAGTCGGCGTTGGAGCAGGCGTAGGCGTAGGATTCTCGTTTGTCGCTGGCTGCTCTGTTTCACTTTGTTGCTCCGTCGTTTGTTCCGTTGTCTGTTCTGTCGCTTGCTCTGGTGTGTCAAATAGGGGATTGTCATCGGCATAAGAAAAAATACTCGCCGACAGCATCACACAAATAATACCAGTAAGAATTTTTAACCTCTTCATATCCTTCCTTCTGCTCCTTAAATAATCCAGTCGTCATAATTGTAAATCTCTCGGATAAAAGGAGCGTTTTGTTTATTTACAATATGCGGGAAAATATAGCTTAATGATTCGTTATTTTTCTTTTTGCCAGAGATGCTTTTGTATAGATTCTTGAGGCTGCTGTACACTACACGGCGTGGATTTTGATAAATCGAAGCGTTGATCGTGCCGTCGTTGATCGAAGCGATGATGTCGTTGGACAGCTCGTGTCCGATGAGCACGATGTCACCCGACTTGCCACGGTTGGAGATCACTTTTGCGACATGCTCGGTCATGGAATTGGTCACATAGATTCCGCTGAGCTCGGGGTTGGTGTCCAGTACGTGGTTGGTCAGCTCATTCATTTCTTCAATATAGAGATTTTCGTGTGCATCGCTGAGCATTCTCGTGTTGAAGATTCGCTCAAGCTCGATGTTTGGAAAATTTTTGTGAATGGAAGAGATGAATCCCAAGATTCGGTTCTCGATACAAAGGACATCACGATGCACGCCCACAATCGCAATTTTTCCTTTGCCAAAAAGATACTGCCCCATGAGATGTGCAGCGATTTCTCCTGCTGCAACGTCGTCGAGGCCTGTGTAATTTTCTCGAAGGCTGTTTGGTGCATCCGAGATAAAGGTGTTGACGATGATTCCTTTTTCGGAGAGCTTGGCAATATATGGATCGAGCTTGTACGAGTTGTATGGAATCGCTGCGACGCCTTTGATATCCGACTCGGCGAGACGATTGAACAAATCAATCTGGTCGTCGATTCGATAGCTCGATGTTTTGAACGGAAGAACTTCGACGCCGTAGAACGAGTGCGATTTTTCGAAATCGGCGATCCCATGCTCGACTTGCTCCCAAAAGTGTGGTTCCGCATCGGGATAAACCACTGCAATTTTCATCGGATTTCGCTTTGCAACGAGCGCGCGGGCGACGGAGCTTGGCGAATAATTTAATTCTTGTGCAATTTTTTTAATTTTTTCTTCGGTTTCCTTTGAGACACCGCCTCGTTGGTGCATAACACGGTCGACCGTACCAATCGAAACGTTGGCTGCTGATGCTACATCCTTGATGGTTGCCTTTTTTGTGTTAATCATAAAAGCCTCCTAAGTACATACTGTTTCTATGATACCATATAATAGGTAGGTTGTCGTTATTTTTGCAAAAGGTAACAAAATTGTAAACTCTTTTAGCAAAGCATAAAGAAGAAATCAAAAAATTTGGCGTATAGAATTTTTCACAGCAGGATCAATAGATCGGGAAAAATTTTGCGCTGCGCTCTAGAGCGATTTCGAATCCAAAAAGAAGAATCCAAAATATAGAAAAATAAACGGCGATATTTTTGATGCGGTATTTGTCTGGGCAAGAAGATTTGTTCGCACAAGGGATTGTGTTGAAAAAGCTGACGATTCCCTATATAATAAAGTAGGAAACGGAGGATGATATGCAAAATAATTCGTATGAATTTTTGTCACAGATATATGATAATTTGATGGAGACGGTGGACTACGCAAGATGGACCGATTTTGTGCTGGCTCTCGTCAAAAATTCGGGCGATAATCCCCAAAATATTCTCGAGCTCGGATGCGGTACGGGTAATATTACATTGGAACTTCTTGAGCGTGGCTACGAAGTGGTCGGCGTGGATATTTCCGAAGAGATGCTCGAGCTTGCAGAGGATAAGACCATGGAGTTTGGCGAAAAAATTATTTTGATTGAGCAAGACATTACGGAGCTGGATTTTGAAGTGTACGAAATTGACACGGTCATCGCTTGCAACGACACGTTCAACTATATTTTGGAAGAGGAAAAATTGCAGGGCTTGTTTGATTATCTCTATCCACGAATCAAAACTGGCGGGCAATTTGTGTTTGACATCAGTTCGGAATATAAGCTCCAAAATATTTTGGGCAATCATACCTATGGCGAGAGCTTTGAGGATATGGCGTTTTTGTGGGAGAATTTTTACGATGAAAAAAGCGGTTTGATTCAAATGGAAATCAATATCTTCACCCAAGAAGGCAAGCTATATCATCGAGACATCGAAACGCATTACCAGCGTTCGTATGGTGTAGAGAAAATGGTTGAGATGCTTACTAAAAGCGGTTTTCGACACATCAAAGTGTATGCGGATTTTGAGATGCAAGAACCAAGCGAAAAATCCGAGCGAATATTTTTTAGCTGCGTGAAGTAAAATTTTTTCGAAAAAATATTGAGATAAAATTAATTCAAGAAGACACCAAATTAATTTTGTGCGCAGATTTTTGTGAAGTAATATTGGAAAACAATTCAAAATAAGACAAGGAAAAATAACAGAAAGCAGGAATAGAAAGGAAACAAATGGGAAGAATAATCAGAGCAAATAACAAAAATCTTACGGTGAGAATGTTTGCTATGGAGTCAACCGACATGGTTGAAAAAGCTAGACAGATTCACCACACGACGCCAGTGGCATCGGCGGCACTGGGGCGAATGATCTCGGCAACGTCGATGATGGGGGTGATGATGAAAGGCGAAAAGGACAAAATCACCGTGCAGATCAAAGGCAATGGACCACTCGGTGGCGTGGTTGCCGTAGCAAATGCGCAAGGAAATACCAAAGCTTATCCGCTCAATCCCGATGTGGAGCTACCAATTCGAGCGAGCGACCATAAACTCGATGTTGCAGCGGCGGTTGGAACAATCGGAAAGCTCACCATCATCAAAGATCTTGGGCTCAAAGAACCATACATCGGACAGACAAATCTCGTCAGCGGAGAAATCGCAGAGGATCTCACCGCATACTACGCATACTCCGAGCAACAACCATCAGCGATTGCGCTCGGCGTACTGGTTGTGCCCGATCAGAGTATCCAAGCGGCGGGCGGATTTATCGTGCAATTGATGCCCGATTGCTCCGATGAAGAAATCACTCAGCTAGAAAAAAATCTCGCAGGCATTTCTTCCGTATCGCATTTGATCGATGAAGGCAAAACTCTCGAACAAATTGTCGAGACTGTTCTCGCGGGGCTCGAGCCATCCGTGAGCGACTCGATTGAAGTGGAGTATGTTTGCGACTGCTCAAGAGATCGAATGGAGTCTGCGCTGATCAGCATCGGACTGGATGAACTCGAAGATATTTTGGAAAAAGACAAGCAGACAGAAATCCAATGCCATTTTTGCAATACAAAATACCATTTTGATGAAAATGAGCTAGCGGCGCTGATTCGTGATTTGAAAGAGTAAATTTTTTGCAGAAAAAAATTGCAGACATTTGTTCACGATTAAAATAATATAAAATGCTTATTTTGCTACGAAGTAATCGGTGCAAGTGTTGAGAAGAAAAATAGAGAAATCGGCAATTTGAAATAGAGGAAGTATGTTACAAGAAAACAAAGTTTACGAAGTAGAAATTGTGGACATCGGACACAAGGGCGAGGCAATTGGCAAAGTGAATGGATTCACCGTATTTGTCGATGGTGCAATCACAGGCGACATCGTTCTGGCAAAAATAACAAAAGCCAAGAAAAACTACGCAGTCGGCGACCTGCTCGACATCAAAAAACCAAGCGAAGATCGAGTCGAGCCACGCTGCGAGCTCACGGGCATTTGTGGTGGATGCACCATGATGAATCTTGCCTACGAAAAACAGCTTGCGCTCAAACAAAATATTTTGCGAGAGAATCTTGCGCGCATCGGCAAAATCGAAAATCCAAAACTGATGCCAATTATCGGGATGCAAAATCCGTATCACTACCGCAACAAAGCGCAGTTTCCAGTCGGCAAAAACGCTAAAGGAGAGGTAGAAATTGGATTTTATCGCAAGCGCAGTCATGACATCGTCGAGTTCGACCGCTGCCATATTCAGCACGAAAGCAACGACGAAATTTTGCGTATCATCAAAGATTTTGTCATCGAAAAAAATATTTCCATCTACGACGAAAAATCGGGCGAAGGCGCACTCCGAAAAATTATGACACGCATCGGGTTTGTAAGCGGCGAGATTATGGTCGTGCTCGTCACATCCGATGCGAAAGACTATGGCTTTGAAAAGCTTGCCGAGCGACTTGTCCATCATAATTCGAATATCAAAAGCGTGATTCAAAACATCAACCCAAGCAGAGGCAACGCAGTCCTCGGTCAGGAGAACAAAATCATTTTTGGAAAAGAAAAAATCGTCGACAAACTCCACGATTTTCAGTTCGAAATATCAGCACATTCCTTTTACCAAGTGAATCCTGTCCAAACCGATGCAATGTACAGCAAGGCGCTCGAATACGCAAACCTCACAGGAACAGAAACTGTGTTTGACCTTTATTGCGGCATCGGAACGATCTCGCTGTTTCTTTCGCAAAAAGCAAAAAAAGTCATCGGCATCGAAATTGTGCCACAAGCGATTGCAGATGCAAAGCAAAATGCAAAACTAAACGACGTGAACAATGTAGAATTTTTTGTCGGCAAAGCAGAAGTCGAAGTGCCAAAACTCTACAAAAAAGGAATCACCGCCGATGTTGTCGTGGTCGATCCACCACGCAAAGGAATCGAAGAAATCGTGCTTCAAACCATCGCCGAAATGAAAGTCCCACGCATCGTGTACGTCTCCTGCAACCCGTCCACGATGGCACGAGACGTCGAGATACTCAACAGGCTCGGCTACAAAATGGAAGAATGCACAGGAATCGATAACTTCTGCCATAGTATGCATGTCGAAGCAGTGCTGTGGATGAGCAGGGAGTCGGAACAGGAATAGAAATAGGAATAGAAATAGAAATAGAAATAATTCAATCTAAAAAGGTAGTAAGAAAGGAACGAGATGAAACTAATTTATGTATGGGATGCCCACTGTGGCTGGTGCTATGGTTTTGAACCAGAAATGCAAAAGTTTGTAAAGCTGTATCCAGAGCTTGAGCTGGAGATGATTTCGGGTGGTTTGTTT
>JBHBDS010000164.1:0-7320 GCA_041784625.1 Filifactoraceae bacterium | reverse complement strand
GGAGCGTCACCGACTCCAGCGCAATCGCCATCGATTTTTGGATGTCGTTGTTCGTCAGTCCTGCTGTCAGCGGATAAATTGGAAAAATTACATTCGTCAATTTGTTTTCGCCAAAGTGCTCGATCTCAGGCGAGCTGAATTCTAATCGGTTCCACACTCTTTTCGCTTTTCCGTAGAAAGAAATTTTGTCGCCGACCGAAAATTTGTCCATGATATATTCGTTGTTGAAGATGGTCAAAAAAGCTGCCTCGGAGCCTTGCTTCACGGCAATTTTGATGATGGTCATATTTCGCTTTGGCATCGATTTTTCAAAATTGACAATCGTGCCATAGGAACATACTCGCTCGTCATTGGCAATCTGATCCAGCGGCTTGACGACGGTTCGATCTTCATATCGAGCAGGAAAATGGTACAGCAAATCTTCGACCGTCCGAATGCGCAGACGCTCGAATCGCTTGGCTTTTTTTTCGCCGATGCCCTTGATATATTGAATCGAATGTTCCAATTTCATCGCAACCTCAGTTTCTCTACTTTCCCGATCGATTCCAAAATTTTTTCCCATCTGTTGTAAACGCAACTTTTCTGTATGGTGTATTTTTTCCGTCTTCAAACAGTAATACCAATGAAATATTCTGTTCCAACGAAATATTTATTTTTGCTCCACCGCTTTGTACATCAGTATCCCTGCTGCCACTGCCACATTGAGCGACTCGGCACGCCCGTGAATCGGAATCATCACCGATTGTGCCAGCTCCGCTATCTCCTCGCTCACGCCATTGGCCTCATTGCCAAGCACGAGCACGAGGCGATCCGAATAATCTGCCGCCGAAAAGTCTGACGCAGCTTCATCCAACATCGCTGCAAGAATTGAAAATCCACTCTCTTTGAGCTTGGAGATTATTTCCCAATCTGCAGAAAAAATCGGGAGATAAAAATTCGCCCCCAGCGCCGAGCGATTCACTTTTTCCGAAAAAATATCCGTCGTTCCCTTGGTATAGAGCAAAAGGTCAAAGCCTGCAGAATCTGCCGTGCGGATAATCGTCCCAAGATTCCCTGGGTCTTGCACCTGATCGAGCAAAACGATTCGGCAACGCTCCTTTGAGATGATTTCCTCAAAGTCAAAATGCGGATGCGCAAAAACTCCGAGCACGCCCTGCGTATTCACCGTCTCCGCCAAAGTAGCAAAAATCTTTGCGCTCACGACAAAACTTTTCTCCTCAAAACGATTATGCAGCGCAAAAAAATCCTCCTGCGCAATCATGTCTTCCGAAAACAGCAGCATTTCTGGCTCAATCAAGTTGTCCGTGAGCTGTTTTACGCTGCGCAGCCCTTCCACAAGCGACTGTTGATACTGCTCCCGATATTTTTTTTGCTTGAGTTTGTTTATTCTTTTGATCTTCGGATTGTCCTTGGACTCAATTTTATTCATAAGGTATTCCTTGTTTGTTTGATTATTCGTCTAATAATTTTTTTCTCTTCGACCGATTTCATTTTTTCATGATAGTATTACAAAAACATTTACTTGCAAAAGCATCTGCAAAAAATTTGCCTTGTCAGCTACCTCGTATTATTTTCGTACAGAATTTTTTTTCGAATGCTTCTTTGTTACGAGCAAAACACTTTGTCCTTGATCGCATGGAATTTGCTTTCGCCGATCCCTTCCACTTCGAGCAGCTGGCTCACATTGGTGAAGCCGCCTCGACTTTCTCTTGCAGCAATAATTCGCTCCGCAAGCACATCACCGATTCCATCGAGTGTCTTGAGTTCTTCTTTGGACGCACGATTGATGTCGATCTTGCCATCGTTTTCGGACGCTATGCCAAGCGCTTTGCTGCCGTCGTTTTTCTGGATAATCAGCTCATCCCCTTGTTTTGGGATAATATACTGACTACCATCGATGACCTCTTGCGCCAAATTGATCCGTTCTTGATCCGCCTGCTCCGTAAATCCACCCGCTGCATCGACCGCTTCAAAGAGACGGCTCCCTTTTTCCAACTCGACAACCGACGGAGAATGAACTTCCCCAATAATATGTACATAAATTTTTTTCGTCGGCATCGGTTCCTTGGTGTATGGAATCTCGCTCGAGCCGCTCTGCGAAACACTCTGCGCAGGAATTTCGTAGCGCTGATTTTTTGCATAAAGCTGCCCGATTCCCATCATCACAACCATCACGAGCGAGAGCAAGAGCGTTTTTTTGCTGTTCTTTTTATTGAATGATAATTTTGAGCTCATAATACCTCTGTTGCGTCTTTTCTCTCGACAGAATTCATACGAAGTCCATCAATCTATTGTTACTATAGCACAAAGTATCCAAATTCTCAATATTCAGCGCTTGTGTCATCATTCAATAGCAATCGATTTCTCTGCTCAAAGATTATTTCTCTGTCTCGATTCCATAAAAAATTTCTTATGCAAACACCGAGCAGAATCTTGCTCGGTGTTTGCACAAAAAAAGAAGAATTTTTCAATCCTTTGGTTTTATTTTTGAAGTTGCAATTTAATTTTTTTCAATCTTAAACGAACTTTTGAGGGCGACGGTTCGATTGAATACAATCTTGCCATCGTCGGAAGTTTTTTTGTCCACCGCAAAATATCCGTGGCGGAAGAATTGGAATTTTTCTCCTGCTTGGGCATTTGCAAGCGTATTTTCAACAAAGCCATCGTAGCGATGTAGTGAATTTGGGTTGATTTCGTCTGAACCATCAAGATAAATCGGCTCGAAGAATCTCATTTCTGCTGGCACAGCGGATTTTGCGTCAACCCAGTGGATTGTTCCTTTGACTTTTCTTCCCGTGAAGCCGCTGCCGCTTTTTGTCTCTGGGTCGTAGGTGCAGTGAATTTCCACCACATTGCCTGACTCGTCTTTGACCACGTCATTGCATTTGATGAAGTACGCATTTTTGAGTCGAACTTCGTTGCCGATGTATAGGCGATGATATTTTGGCGGCGGATTTTCCATAAAGTCGTCTTGCTCGATATAAATTTCTCGAGAGAACGGTACTTGTCTTACGCCCATATCGGTCGCTGCATCGGGATTGTTCTCAACATCGAGATATTCGACCTCGCCCTCTGGATAGTTGGTGATGACCACTTTGAGCGGATTGACAACCGCCATCATTCTCGGTGCTTTATTGACCAAATCTTCTCGTACGAAATGCTCAAGGTAATTTTCATCCACAACGGAATTTGCTTTGGCGATTCCAACCGCACGCACAAATTCCTTGATGGACTCCGGTGTATATCCTCTGCGGCGAAGTCCTGAAATCGTCGGCATTCTCGGATCGTCCCAGCCATCGACCACTTGGTCATCAACCAATTTTTTGAGCAGACGCTTGCTCATCACAGTGTTGGTGATGTTGAGTCGTGCAAATTCGATTTGGCGTGGCTTGCCTTCGGTCTCGGTGTTTTGGATCACCCAATCGTAGAATGGGCGATGATCTTCAAACTCCAGCGAGCAAAGCGAGTGCGTGATCATCTCGATCGCATCTTCCAGCGGATGCGCATAGTCGTACATCGGATAAACGCACCATTTGTCGCCCGTGTTGTGATGCGAAGTTTTGAGGATTCGATAAATCACGGGATCTCGCATATTGATGTTCGGCGATGCCATATCGATTTTTGCTCTGAGAACTTTTTGTCCGTTTTCAAATTCTCCATTTTTCATTCGCTCAAACAAATCGAGATTCTCCTCGACGCTGCGATCTCGGTATGGCGAATTTTTTCCTGGCTCAGTGAGTGAGCCACGATATGCCTTGATCTCATCGCCTGTGAGATCGTCAACATACGCAAGCCCTTTTTTGATGAGCAGAATCGCTTTTTCGTACATAAAATCAAAGTAGTCCGATGCCCACAGCAAGCGATCCCATTGGAAACCGAGCCACTCAACATCTTCTTTGATCGACTGCACATATTCTTCGTCCTCTTTGATCGGATTGGTGTCGTCAAAGCGCAAATTGGTTTTGCCGCCAAATTCTGCCGCCATATCGAAGTTGAGCGTGATCGCTTTGGCATGCCCGATGTGAAGATAACCATTTGGTTCTGGCGGAAAGCGTGTTATGATCGTATCTTTCAGCCCGTTTGCAATATCCTCCATAATGAATGTTTTGATAAAATTGCTTTGCATAGGTTTTTTTTCTGTATCCATATAGCCTCCTAATCCGCTATTTTTTTTAATCGAAAATCCAAATAATCTGCGGACACCAGATGATACTGTGTGCCGTTTTTTTCGCCCTGATAAATATTTTTGAATGACTCTGCGCCGTGCAAATGACCGTAGAGCATATGATCAAATTGCTTGTCCAAAATCCACTTGGTAACTTCGGATTCCTGGTTTTTTTCATTGACCGGCGGATAGTGCATCGCCACCACTTTGACTCTGCCCGAAAAATCACCGCCCGATTGGAGCGAGTTGTCGAGCCGTCCCATCTCTCGGTCGAATATCCGCTGGTCGTCCTCGGTAAACTCAGCACTCTGCGGAACCACCCATCCTCTCGTGCCCACGACAAAATATTTTTCGTCGAGATAGCTGTTGTTGTGCAGGAAAAAAATCTCGGGATATGCTTTTTTCATCTTGCTCACCGACTGCCACCAGTAGTCATGGTTGCCTTTGAGGATGATCTTTTTGCCAGGAAGTGCATTGATCTCATCGAGATTTTCTTTTGCCTCGTCGAATTTGAGCGCCCAAGAAATATCCCCCGCCAAAATCACTACATCTTCGTCCGTGACCGTCTCCAACCAGTTTTGCAGAATTTTTTCCCGATGATTGCCCCAGCCAAAAATATCCATCGGCTTGGAGTTTTGTGGCGAAAAGTGCAGATCACCAATCGCATACAATGCCATTATTTGTCCTCAATTTCTTTTCTTGTAATTTGATACACCATCTGTTCAATCTGGCTCTGCAAGATCGCCAGCGCCTCGACATTTCCCATCTGATTGATCGTGTCAATCTGCTGCTGGAAGATCAGCGCCTCTTCTTCGTAGCCCTTGTCATAGAGCACTCGGATTCCATCGAGCGCATCTTTGACCGCCATCGATTTTTTGGAAAAATACACCTGTGCCCCGATGATTTCGTCTCGCACCGCACGCATCTCGTTGTCCAAAATAAATGCTGCATCCGCCGCCGTTCGAAGTCGCTCTTGAAGATCGATTGGAATCTCTTTGTTGTATTTGTACTTGAGCGAGTGCTCGATCGTCGCCCAAAAATTCATCGCCAGCGTACGAATCTGAATCTCTGCCAAAATATCCTGTGCGCCATCCAGCGTCTGCACGGTGTATCGGACAATCACATGGTAACTTCGGTAGCCGCTTTCTTTGTAGTTGGAAATATAATCTTTTTCGTACAGCACCGTCATATCCGTACGCTTGTGAATAAGATCGACCACCGAGTAGATATCATCGACCAGCTGACAGACGACTCGAATCCCTGCGATGTCCTCCATTTTTTCTGGGATTTGATCCACAGGAATTTCCAATTTTTTTGCTTTGTCGAGGATTGATGTAATTTTTTTGATTCTGCCTGTGACAAACTCGATCGGCGAATATTCGCCACGTGATTGGTATTCCTTGCGAATGTTTTTGAACTTCGCCTTGAGTTCTTCCACTGCTACTTCATAGGGTAAAAGTATTTTTTTCCACTCTCTATATTCCATCGTTACCCTCCGATCTTGTAATATATTTTTCCATCTTTGTATCGAAAATCAATCTGATTGTGATTTGAAAGTTTTGCCAAAAAAGCGCCGAGCGTCGAGTTGTTGTAATGATACGACGAAAAACTGCAATCGATATTTTTCTTCACGAGCAGCTCGGACAAAATCTCTTCCCGAGTTTTTTCGGCATGAAGAATCTCCAGAATATCCTGCTCGTAGCTTGCAAGCACCGAAAGATTGCGCTCAGCGACAGAGAGTATCTCTTCTCTTGCATAAAAACTCTTGCAATGGCCGATCAGCCCGTAGTCAAAATCTAGCTCTTTGATTTTTTGTAGCGACTGCTCTTGGAGCTCCACGCTGAACAAAAAAGGCATATCGTAGGTGTCGATGATGCGATGATCCATCAAAAGATCGCCAAAATACGCCACCTTGTCTGGCGTAATCAGCACCGATTGCCCTGGACAATGCCCTGGCAGATGCACAATTTCGAATCGCTCGCCGTTTAGCAAAAGCTCGTTTTCTGCCGTTTGATCCACGATGTACCGCCCTTGCTCCAGCACATTTTCGTCTAGACCATTGCCTCTTCTGCCAAAAAAACTCGGCGGCGCACTCGAAGACAGATACGCCATTCCGAGATATAGATTCTCGATGTATAACTTTGCCATCGAATGCGAAATCAGCTTACAGCTTGGAACTTCTTCTTTTACGCCCGCAAAGGCTTCGAGATGATCATAATGCTCGTGCGTTACAAAAACATAGGCTGGTGTTTTGCCATTTTTTTGCAAAAAACTCGCTATTCGAGTGCCACGCCCGATCGTGTGCCCGACATCGATCAGAAGCACCTCGCCGTTTTGAAAAAGATACACGCCCGTGTTCGTCCCGCCACGAATCATTCCGCTGCGTCCTTGAATATTTATTATTTCCATAAGCCCTAACTTTCAAAATAATTCTCACCAAAATATTATAAGTCTAAACTATTGATTTTTCAAGTTTTTTGATAAAATTATAAAAAAAGGAAGATAATCCCTAGCGAATTACCTTCCTAATCATTGTCATAGAATTTTTTCATTTTTATTTGTAAAATGCAACACGATTTGCTTCAAAATAATTGATTCCATCGTATCCATTGAGGATCACTTGATCACCTTTGGAAATATCATCGATGTATTTTCTGTTTTGGGTAAGTTGATCCACCACTTCTGCTCGAGGCGCAAGAACAACTTTTACTTCCTTGCCATCCATTTTTTTGACATAAAGTACATCGTCACGGTAGTTTACTTCTGTCACAACACCGGTCATGACGGTTCCTTTTGCCTGTCCGTAAAGCGTAATGTCCAAAATCTCGTTGCTGTTTGCATAGATGTCCACTTCGTATCCGATGGCGATGGACGATGTTCCTACTTTTTTGTTGTTCATATACGCTGCCGAGTTGGAAGTGAACTGCATCGTGTATTGGTTGCCTTGTTCGTCTTGAACAACAATTTCTGCTGAGCCGTTGGAGTAGCTTGTGACGCTTCGTACGACAACATTTCGCATCGTACGTTTTACCGTTTTTGTATCAGCGGATACGAGCAGTGAATTTTGGATGGTTGCACTGATGCTATCTCCTGATATGATGTCGAGCACTCGAGCAGATTTTCCATCTCTCGTTACGCTCACATTGTTGGCAATG